>VGNW01000079.1 GCA_016865955.1 Chloroflexota bacterium
TCGCTCCAGCGGACCCGGAGGTCAACACATGCAGAAGACCAGCAGCGCCGTCCGATTGACCCACATACCTACAGGGATAGTAGTCACCTGCCAGAACGAGCGCTCGCAGTTCCGCAACAAGGATGTTGCCATGCGAGTGCTGCGCTCCCGCCTCCTCGAACTCGAACTGGAGAAAAAGGCTCAGGAGCAGGCGAAATTGAAAGGAGAACATATTACGGCAGAGTGGGGCAACCAGATACGAAGCTATGTGCTACACCCCTACAAGCTGGTTAAAGACCACCGCACGGGGTATGAGACCAGCAATCCCTCCGCTGTACTGGACGGAGACATCGACGAACTGCTTAAAGCATATCTGAGGTCAACGGTGACAAGCTGATGAAAAGGCTTTCTGTTCTTATTCTGGTATTTCTCCTCTGTTTCACTATTGCCTCGAGTTATTCTCAAGCACAGGAGGCAATTTCAGCAACCTGCTCGACTGAAGCAGAATTTCCCACATCGCTGACCTTTAATCTCACCGCCAAGAGCAGTGCAAATATCACGCGCGTCATCCTTAATTATAAGATTGACAAGATTACCACCGTTACCGTGATAAGCGAGGTTGAACCCGATTTTGATATCGGCAAAGCAGTAGATACAAGCTGGACCTGGGACATGCGCATGAGCAGCCTGCCTCCAGGGGCAGAAGTTCAATACAGATGGAGAATAGAAGACGCTTCCGGTCACGAACTCAAAACAGAATGGAAAACTGTCCGGTTCGATGATGAGCACTATAGCTGGAAAAGTCTGACTGAAGACGAGATAACACTTCACTGGTACAAGGGCGACCAGTCTTTCGCTCAGGAATTGCTGGATGCTGCCATCGATACGCTGGAGAAACTGACTCAATACACCGGCGCCTCGCTCGAGAAGTCGGTGGATATATATATTTACGCCAGCACCTCAGCACTGAGAGACGCCCTGGTATATTCTCAAGATTGGACCGGCGGCGTTGCATTTACCGAATACGGTATCTTAGCCATAGGAATAGAGACCAGCAATCTGACATGGGGAAAAAGGGTTACGGCACACGAGCTAACCCACCTGGTGACTTACCAGATGACTTATAATCCGTATGGCGATATACCGAACTGGTTGAATGAGGGACTTTCGATGTACGCTGAAGGCGAGCTGGAAATGAGCTTCCGGCTATTACTAAATGAGGCAATCTCGAAGGACAGCCTTATCTCAGTACAAAGCCTGTCGAGCTCCTTTCCCAGCGACGCGAATGAAGCAAGACTTTCCTATGCCCAGAGCTACAGCATCGTCGAGTTCCTCATTGATGAATACGGCCGTGAAAAGATGCTGAACCTTCTAAACGTCTTCAAGTACGGCTCGACCTACGACGATGCCCTGTTGACAGTTTACGGCTTCGACACAAATGGCCTGGACGATGCGTGGCGTCTCAGTCTGGGGCTGGAGCCCCGGGAAACATCGGCGACACCTGTTCCCGCAACCACGCCGAAAACAGGGTTCCTCGAGTGCAATGTGATTTCCACAAAGAGTTCGAACAGCGGTCTCTTATGGGTGGGTGGGCTTGGCATATTGTTGCTGCCGGCAATCGGCGAGATGGTAAGACTAAAGCGACGGGGGAAGAAGTGAAAGGAAGACTGAAATTCCTGCTTCCTCAAATACTTTGCGCATTAATCGCGCTATCTTTGCTTTTCAGCGGCTGCCTGTCAGATAAATACGATATTCCCGGCATATCAGGCTCAGAGACCCTGTTTTTATCCGGAGGCGGCCCCTCATCGCTCGACCCGGCTATCGCCCGTTCATCGGATGTTCTGGAATATATCGTCGAAATCTTTAGCGGACTGGTGTGCTACAAGCCGGATTTAGAGCTTGTACCTGATATGGCTCAAAGCTGGGAGAAAAGCGCCGACGGCAAGACATACACCTTCCATCTGAGACCGGAAGCCAAATTCCACGACGGGAAACAGGTTACAGCAAGCGATTTCAAGTATTCCATGGAAAGGGCATGTGACCCCGCCACCGGTTCGCAGACAGCCATGACCTATCTCGGCGACATAATCGGTGTGGAGGAAAAGCTGCTCGGTCTGGCGGAAGAAGTCAGCGGAATCAAGGTCATTGACGACCATACGCTTCAAATAACCATCGATGCTCCCAAGGAGTATTTCCTGTCCAAACTAAGCTATCCCACTGCATTCGTTATAGATAAAACCAACGTAGAATCAGGCAAAAACTGGTGGAAAACCCCTAACGGCACAGGCCCTTTCCAACTCAAGAGTTGGGATGACAGTAATATGATTCTGGAGAGAAACGAGCTTTATTACCTTGAGCCGGCGAAGGTCAAGCATGTTGTTTACCGCATCTGGGGCGGCTTACCCATGATGATGTACGAAGACGGTTACATCGATGTGACCGATGTCTATCTATCCGATATCGAAAGAGCTCTCGACCCGACGAGCTCACTTAACAAAGAGCTTCTCATCACTCCCGATTTCAACTTATCCTATATGGGTTTTAACTCGACCAAGCCTCCTTTCGATGATGCCAGGATACGTCAGGCATTCTCACATGCCATAGATAAAGACAAAATTGTAAAGCTCGTGCTCAAGAACATTACCAGAAAGGCAGACGGCATTCTGCCGCCTGGGATGCCGGGTTACAGCGAGAACATTCATGGGCTAGCTTTCAACCCTGAGCTGGCAAAGAAGCTAATTGCTGAATCGAAATATGGCGCCGTCTCCGCTCTCCCGCCTATCATACTCACGACTTCCGGCATGGGAACGGTCTCGTCCGTGGAAGCTGCTCTGGTCGACATGTGGCGCAATAATCTCGGTGTGGAAGTAGAGGTGAGACAGCTTGACCCGGGGAAATACTTCTTCGTCCTCATGGAAGAAAAGGATGAATTGTACTTCTCGGGATGGGGCGCTGATTACCCCGACCCCCAGAATTTTTTGGACATTTTGTTTCACAGCGGCACCGAGGATAATATAGGCGAATACTACAATCCCGCGGTGGACGAGCTTCTGGAGAAAGCCAGAGTGGAAACAGACAATGAAACGAGGATGAACCTCTACCATCAAATCGAGCAGTTGATTGTGGATGACGCCGCCTGTCTGCCCTTAACCTTCGATGTCTCCTACACGCTGGTAAAACCCTATGTCAAAGACCTGCCGCTCACGCCCCTCTGGATGCCCCGATTGAAGTATGTCTCCATCGAGCCTCATTAGAAACGGCGTTTTACTTCCCTCCGGTCTGCCGCCAGACATGGAAAATGCGCTGCACCGCGATGAGGTTGGTCAGCGCCGCCAGAATCCACAACACCACCAATAGCGCCAGGTCCGACCAGTTGCCGACAATAAGGCCGATGGCAAGCAGAACGACCCTTTCCGTGCGGGTAAAGAAACCCACCTCTCCCGCCAACCCCAGACCCTCAGCCCTGGCCCTGGTATAGCTGGTCAGCAAAGAACCAGTCAAAGCAGCGCCAATCAAAATGGATTCCTGAAACGCTCCTTGCCCCGCATAATAGGCCAGTAATCCCAGGAACAGTGCTGCCTCGGAGAAACGGTCGAGCGTGGAATCGAGGAAGGCTCCGAACCTGGTGCTGCGTCCCGTGGCGCGGGCGAGCGCGCCATCAAGAAAATCGAGCGAACCCGAGAGGAGCACCAGAAAACCGCCTAAAAAAAAACGGCCTGTGTATAACACCCAGGCTACAGCGAGAGTCGCCAAGAAACCGAACACGGTTAATGCGTTGGGGCTTAACCGCGTTTTGGACAATAAAGCTACGGGCAATCTACTCAAAACATGCGCGAGGCTATGACGAACCCTGGCGAGCACAGGCAATCTCCCTATCGGCTGTCTTATTCCGTTTCTGCCACAAGTATTGATAGTATTCCATGACCTTCTGAGCCACAACATCCCAGCTATAGTCTTTCGCCTTCTTCTTACCGCTCTGCCCCATCTTCTCACGCATCGGTTTGTCTTTGAGCAAAGTCAGGATGGCGCCAGCCAGAGCCTTTTCATCCCTGGGCTTCACCAGAAGTCCCTCCACGCCCTGACTTATCAGACCGGCGTACCCCGGTATATCCGAGGCAACTATGGGCTTTCCCGTAGCCATAGCTTCCAGCAACACCATGCCGAAGCTCTCCCATCCTGTGGCAGGGGCACAGAATATATCGGCGGTGTTGTAGTAGCGAGGCAAGTCCTCATCGGATACATAGCCGGCGAAAACCAGGTCGCTCATACCGCGTCTGGCAGCGATTTTTTCATACTTCTTGCACAGACGACCGGGAGGGCTAACTACGATGAGACGGCACTGCGGAAATTCCTTCTTCACACGTCCGTAAGCGCCGAGCAAATATTTAAAGCCCTTCCTTTTCTCCAGCCTGCCCACGAACAGTATATTCAGCTTGCCGTCTTTATACTTCTCGATAGGAGCCACCCTATCGGAGAAGCGCTCCAAGTCGATACCGTTGGGGATTATTCTGTAATCGCCCGGGAAATATCTATCGATAAACCCCATCGCAGCTTTGGATACTGCAATCTTGCCTTCGAGCTTCGCCATCCATTTTTTAAGCAGTGGCTTCCATATCGTATAGCCCCAGCTATTGCTGCGCGTGGCATGGAAGGTGCCGACAACCAGCTCGTTGGAAGAATGATGCAATACGGATATTGCCAGAGCGGGCATCATGGGTTCGTGAATATGAACGACGTCGAACTTCTCCTTCTCCAGCATCTTTTTAATGAGGTCGGAGAACAACAACTTGGGGGAAACCGGACAGCGCACCACCGAGCCGCTGGCGCGAATAGGGACCGGTTTGCCGATGAATATAGCATTTTCGCCGCCCTTCTTGGGATTGGAGGAGGGGGCGATGATTTTGACCTCGTGCCCCATGCGGGTAAAGCGCTCCTCCAGACAAGCGATGTGATTATTCACCCCGCCGGGATAGGCATAGTCATAGGGAGAGACCAGAGCTATCTTCAAGGACTCTTACTTCCTCTTGCCCTGCTTTTTCGCTTTACTCTCAGGCTTCGCCTGTATAACTTCAGCACCGCTTCCCGAGATAAAGTCCTCAGTCAACTTGCGCGCCTGGCTGTCGGTATATTGAACCGGAGGCGATTTCATGAAGTAAGAGGAAGGGCCGACCAGCGTACCCTTTAGTCCGCGGTCAAGGGCGAGTTTGCAGCATCTTATAGCGTCGATGACCACTCCAGCAGAGTTGGGGCTGTCCCATACCTCCAGCTTTACTTCCATATTAAGGGGAACATCGCCGAAGGTGCGCCCCTCCATCCTGATATAGCACCACTTGCGGTCCTCAAGCCACGGCACATAGTCGCTGGGGCCGATGTGTATATTGTCTTTCCCTAAATCGTAGTCAAGCTGGGAGGCTACGGCATCGGTCTTCGATATTTTCTTGGACTCCAGCCTCTCTCGCTCCAGCATGTTATAGAAATCGGTATTTCCGCCGAAGTTGAGTTGATATGTCCTCTCCAGCTTCACGCCGCGCTCACGGAACAGCCTGGTAAGCACACGATGCGTGATAGTTGCGCCCACCTGCGATTTGATGTCGTCGCCGATGACAGGCAGACCCACATCCTCGAAGCGCTTCTGCCAGTACTTCTCGCGCGCAATGAAAACAGGTATGCAGTTGATGAAAGCGCACCTTGCAGAGAGTATCTGCTCCACATACCATTTGGTAGCTTCCTCGCTGCCCACAGGCAGGTAGCTTATAACTACATCGACCTTTTTCTCTTTCAGGATACCTACAATATCGGCGGTAGCCCCCGGAGCCTTGGTGATAACCTGAGATAGATACTTCCCCAGGCCATCGTGAGTCATCCCCCGCTCCACCTTCACACCCGTTTTAGGCACGTCGCAAAACTTGAAAGTATTGTTTGGAGGTGTGAAAACAGCCTCCGCAATATCCTTTCCCACCTTATTCTTATCGATATCGAAAGCAGCGACGAAGTTAATATCCCTGATATGATAGCCACCCAGATTAACATGCATCAGCCCGGGGATGAAGTCGTTCTCCGCAGCGTTGCGGTAATAGTACACGCCCTGAACCAGGGAGGAGGCGCAATTCCCCACCCCGATGATTGCCACATTTATCTTGCCCAAGTATTAGCTCTCCTTTCTACACCTTGAATGGACAATTGGTAATGCCCCGTTCCGACCTGACTTGCCTCAGGTCGAATCTTATGCTATCCTCGATACCACCGAAATGGTTTACGATTTTCACACCCATACCTCAATAAGCGATGGCGCCCTCTCGCCGCTGGAACTGGTGCGAAGGGCGCTTATAAATGGCTATAAAGCTATCGCAATCACCGACCATGTCGGGATTGGCTATCTGGAAAGACTGATTAAAGAAATCACGGCGGATTGCGCTCTGGCTGAGAAGCACTGGAAAATAGCAGCTATCCCCGGGGTGGAACTCACGCACGTCCCAGCAGCTGCCATCTCCCAAGCCGCCAAAAAAGCCAAGGAGCTGGGAGCGAAGCTGGTGGTAGTTCATGGCGAGACTATTGCCGAGCCTGTAGAGCCGGGCACGAACATGGCTGCTCTCAAATCGCCACATGTCGATATTTTAGCACATCCCGGGATGATAACCATAGAGGAAGCTAAGATAGCAGCTGCCAGCGGCATCTATCTTGAAATCAGCGCCAGAAAGCAACACTCGCCGCCCAACAAACATGTCGTCGAGATGGCACGCCGCGCCGGAGCAAAGCTCATCGTCGATTCGGACGCGCACGATGAACTCGACCTTCTGACCTCCGAATCAGCCTTCAATATTGCCCGAAATGCAGAACTCACCGAAGCCGACATTGTCGAGGTTCTTCAGGTTAATCCGCAATCTCTGCTCCGCAAGCTGCTCTCAAAGTGATCCCCGGGCTTCGAGAGACCTACCCCTTACCGATGCGGAAGACCTTGGTGCCGCACTTGCCGCACTTGCCCTTGGTCGCCGGCTTGCCGTTCTTCAGCTTCACTGAGACCGGGCTCTGAATCTCCACCTTTTTTCTGCACTTGAAGCAATATGCCTGCGCCATGCTTCCCTCCTTTTATTGTTTGCTTAGACTATACACATTTGAAAGCAAAAGTCAAGCTTATCCAGATTCAAAATTATGATTTTCACGAGATATGGCATAAAATGTAGGCAATATGACTAATGACGAAGGGGCGTTCAATTGAACGCCCCTTCGTGTTGCTTAAGCTAGATTACAAACCATTTATCGCTCGCTGAGGATGTTATCATCCACAGCCGGAACTTGGGGATTATAACATCCCCGAGGGACAGTAAGATGCCCACCGCGAAGTTTTTAATCGTGCTTGACTATTAATTCTTTTTGCCGGGCATGGGCCGTTTCTTCAATAGATTCAACGCATTTCTAGCGGCGGCTTTAACATTTTTGCTCCTGTCATTCGCTGCAATCTCACGAAGTAAAGATATTATCGATTTTCTTCTGGGGTCCGATTTCTGCAGACTCTGCAATATATATCCCAGTCCATCTACTGCGGCATCCCGTCCAGCAACAAACCTCGCTTCCTTTGCAGCTTTTACGAGAATAGGCAAGGCTTCTTCAGTATTCCAATGGTTGCCTAATAGGTCTCCTGCCATCCACCCAGCAGACGCCCGATCTGATTCCAGACCCATTAGGTATTTTTCAACCAATGCTATTATCTCAGCGGCAAATTCTTCAGCACGAGGCAAGTCTAGAACTAAATCCATGAAACAGAAAAGCGAAAAGTGCACTTCATAGATATATTTCCCAGACCTTGTGTTTATCCAGCGCCTTATAGAATCTGCCGAATCAGGAACTAAAGCTACCATAACCTCAGCTGCGGCAACGCGTGTTCGGGTGTCCTTGCGAAGGTCTAACTCGCTAAATGCCCTTTCACAAAGCAAGAGCAGCCGATCTCGCTTGCTTCTATTCAAGCGTTGGATTTCAGGAGCGATTTCTTTATAGTACGTTTTGTCCAGGTCTAATCGAAGCATAGCCTCCATTTGAGATTGGACATATGACTTCTTGCGTTTTCTCCTAATACTATTATTCTGGTGGGCCATTCTCCCAATTCTCCTCCCATTTCTGTTTCATCTCCTTTTCTTCACCTTCAATTTCCTTCTTAGTCTATCGTAAGGTAGGTGAAGTCCTCCCAAAGAGGATTAAACCCATCATCCCAGACCGCCATCTAAAATTATTGCCCCAATGATAATCTCACAAGATGTCATTTGCAAGTCAGCAATAGAAATGTGTGAAATAGGCTGGTTGGTTTCAGGCAGCTTTGCTGCGCTTGCGGAAGACTTTCGCCGGCTTCCAGCACCCAGCCTCATCGTTGTAGCGCAGTATGGCGATGAGCCGACCGTCGCTGGAATAGGCACGGCGCAGCTTTGCCGTCGTCCCCTCTTCTATAGCTGATGACAGAGGGCGACCATTCAGTATCGCTTTCTCGTCTTCTTCACTTACGGTTACCGCAGGCAGATGATGTACAGCAACATCTATCGGCTGCAGAAATTCTCTCCATTTATTCTGTCTGAAAGCAGCTTCGAGTTCGGGAATAGAAATGGCATCGTTGATATGAAAAGGGCCGCTCTTTAAGCGGACCAAGCTCTTCAGATGAGCGCCACACCCCAGCATCTGCCCCAGGTCATGAGCCAGAGAGCGAATATAGGTGCCCCGGCTGCATTCCACCTCCAGTGTTAAAAGGGGAGGCCGCCAGTCAACTATTCTCAATTGCGAAATCTCGACCTTACGCGCCTTCCGGGGCACTTCAACACCAGCCCTCGCCAGACGGTACAAAGGCACTCCTTTGTGCTTGACTGCGCTGTACATCGGAGGAGTCTGGTCGATAAATCCGGTAAAAGAGGAGACCGCAGCCTCGATTTGCTCTCGGGTCAATGAGGAAATGTCGCCGCTCTGGGTTATCTTGCCTGTGGCATCGTAGGTATCGGTGGCTGTGCCCAGAGTTATCTCGGCTCGATAGACCTTCGCTTCGTCTGCCAGATATTCGACGAGCCTGGTGCCCTGACCGAGGAAAACCGGTAAAACTCCTGTTGCTTCAGGGTCGAGAGTGCCGGCATGCCCCACCCGCCGCTCCCCGCTCAGTCTCCTGACCAGAGCCACCACATCGAAAGAGGTCACGCTTCTGGGCTTATCCAGGTTCAGGATTCCGTCTATAGCCACCTTTAGTCCGTCTCTTCGGGACTCTCGCCGGGAGACACCTCGTTTATCAGTTGCAGCAGCCTGCTCCCGCGTTCAATGGAATCGTCAAGCTGAAAAGTAAGTTCGGGGGTATAACGGAGAGTTAAACGCT
>VGNW01000080.1 GCA_016865955.1 Chloroflexota bacterium
GGTCAAAATTATGAAGATATAGTGGTACTGCTATGAGAGAAATCAAAGCTAAAGACATCACCGAAACCGTGGCACGGCTGTGCCAGGAAGCAAATTTCTATCTGGGAGAGGATGTCCTGACTGCTCTGAAAAAAGCGCGCGAAAAGGAGGAATCCCCCGCAGGGCGGGATACCCTCGACCAGATACTGAAGAATGCTGAAATCGCCGCCAAAGAGCAGATGCCCCTCTGCCAGGACTGCGGTCTAGCCGTGGTTTTCCTGGAGATGGGTCAGGACGCTCACATAAGCGGCGGCGACCTGTATCAGGCGGTCAACGATGGCGTTAAAAAGGGCTATGACGAGGGTTACCTGCGCAAATCGGCTGTCAAGCAACCATACTCGGCAAGGGTCAATACCAAAGACAACACGCCCGCCATCATTCACACTGAGATTGTACCCGGCGATAAGCTCAAGATTACCGTTGCCCCCAAGGGCGGCGGCAGCGAGAACATGAGCCGCTTCACCGTGCTCAAGCCCGCTCAGGGTCGCCAGGGTGTAATTGATTTTGTGGTGAGCACAGTGGAAGATGCCGGAAGCAATCCCTGCCCTCCCACTATCGTCAGCGTGGGCATCGGCGGCACTGCCGAGAAAGCGATGGGTATGGCAAAAAAGGCGCTGCTGCGAGAAGCGGGCAAACCGTCTCCCGACCCGGAGAACGCTGAACTGGAGAAGGAGCTATTGCAGCGTATCAACGCAACCGGTGTTGGCCCCGGCGGGACAGGCGGCAGATTCACTTCGCTGGCAGTGCATGTGGAGACCTTCCCTGCCCATATCGCCAGTCTGCCGGTGGCGGTAAACATCCAGTGCCACAGCGCGCGCCACAAGGAAGCCGTGCTTTAGAGCCTGTAAGCCAAAACTAGCTATTGGAGAATGATAGCATGGAAATAAACCATGATTTATTGATTCTGGGTTCGGGGCTGGCGGGGTTGAGGGCGGCCGTCGAGGCTGCCCGGGTGAGCAAGGACGAGCTTGACATAGCCATAATCTCGCGCGTCCAGCTTATGCGCTCCCACTCTGTCTGCGCTGAAGGGGGCACCGCCGCCGTCATGCGTCCCGAAGATGGCGACAGCCTCGAACTTCATGCCTGGGATACCGTACGAGGAAGCGACTTCTTAGCCGACCAGGACGTGGTCTGGCTTTTCGTGGAGCAAGCACCCAGGGAAATCGTACAGCTCGACCACTGGGGCATCCCCTGGTCGAGACGTCCTGACGGACGTATCAACCAGAGGCCCTTCGGCGGACACAGCTTCGATAGAGCAGTCTTCGCCGAGGACAAGACGGGCTTCTTCGAAATGCACACGCTTTACGATACCCTGCAAAGGTACGCCAAGGTTCCCCGCTACGACGAATGTTACGCCACTTCCATTATGATAGAGAACGGCGTGTTCCAGGGCGTAACGCTCTGGAATCTGGCCACAGGAGAGTTCTTCATAATACGTGGCAAAGCCCTGGTGATAGCTACCGGCGGCGCCTGCCGCATGTACGGATTCACCACCTACTCCTTTACCGCTACCGGCGACGGTATGGCAATGGCTTACCGCGCTGGAATTCCACTCAAGGATATGGAGTTCGTACAGTTCCACCCCACGGGCTTGATACCGTCGGGCATACTCATCACCGAGGGCGCCCGAGGAGAGGGCGGATACCTCAAGAACAATAAGGGCGAGCGGTTCATGGATAAATACGCACCCACCAAGATGGAGACAGCTCCGCGGGACATCATCTCCCGCGCCGAGACAACCGAGATGCTGGAAGGCAGAGGCTTCACCAGCCCTGAAGGCATGGGCTATGTGAACCTCGACCTCACTCATCTAGGAGCGCAAAAGATAAACGAGCGACTGCCTCTAATCAGAGAGGTTACTATCAAGTTCGCCTTCCTCGACCCTATAGAGAAGCCCATACCCATTCGTCCCGCAGCGCATTACTGCATGGGCGGCATTCACACCAATATCGAAGGCGCAACTCCGGTTAAAGGTATCTGGGCAGGAGGAGAGGCAGCCTGCGTCTCCCTGCATGGTGCGAACCGTCTCGGCTCCAACTCCACCGCCGAGTGCCTGGTCTGGGGCAAGATTACAGGAGAGAAAGCGGCAAAATACGCAATGGCTCAGAAGTCATTGCCCGCTGTTCCGCAGAAGAAGTTGCAGGACGAGGAAAACCGCGTTTTCAAGCAGATAGGGCAGGGCGACGGCAGCGAGGATGTCTATATCATCCGCACGGAGCTGCAACAGATGATGGACAGCAATGCTGGCGTGTACCGCACCGGTCCGCAGATGGAAGAGGCACTCAAGAAGATCAAGGAACTAAAGCAGAGAATCAAACGAGTCAAGGTTAAAGATACCAGTCGGGTGTACAACACTAACCTGGTTAACGTGATTGAAACCACTAACCTTATCGAACTGGCGGAGACCATCGTGGCGGGCGGGCTGGCACGTAAGGAATCGCGTGGGGCGCACTCGAGGCGAGATTTCCCCAACCGCGATGACGCTAACTGGGAGAAGCATACCTTGGCACACTATACTCCTGAAGGGCCGAAGCTGGACTACTCAGCTGTGACCATGACCATGTGGAAGCCCGTAGAAAGGAAGTATTAAACATCATGAAAGCAACAAGCGATGCCAAGATACCTCTGCCCAACCGTTTAGGCATAAAGGGCTGGGCATGGGCAGGAAGGTACAAGATCGAGCGATACCTCTATACCCTGCACAGGATAACCGGCGTCGGCCTGGCAGCCTATATCTTCATCCACCTGATTGCCAACGGCTTCCGCCTCGGCGGTGAGGATACCTGGGAAGGCATCATGAGCGCCTTCAGCAATCCCGGAATCAAGGTGGGCGAGTACCTGGTTATGGCTGCCTTCATCATACATGCTCTGAATGGAGGGCGGCTGATACTACAGCACATGGGGCTGACTCTGGGAAAACCGAATCCGCCGATATATCCTTACGTCGACTCTATGCGCCGCAGGCGTCCCTTAACCTGGATAATGCTCGCCGTGATAGCGGCGCTGGCGATATATGTGCTGGTCGAGTTTGTGATTTCAGGAGCTTGATATGAGAGAAACACACTTTAAGTCCTTACAGTACCTTACCGGCATAGGGATTTTCTTTCTGGTAGGGCTCCACCTGCTCATCTCGCATCTGAGCAGCGGAGAGCCTGAAGCATGGAGCTCGGTTGCAAAGAGGGCGGCAAGCGCAGGCTGGCTAACCATATACATATTGATTTTAATCTTCGGTATCTACCATGTTATGCACGGGGTGAGAGGCATTGTCCTGGAATTCTCACTCCCGCCGACAGCAGTCAAGGCGTTGAACTGGGCGATAATATTCATCGGAGTGGCGATTTTCGGCTATGCGGTCTACATCCCAATAAACGCCTATATGGTTTAAAAATCAGAGGCTCCAAGGAGCGATGAATGGAAAAGCTTACCTTTAAAGTGCAAAGATACGACCCGGACAAGGACAAGAAACCTTCCATGCAGGTTTTCACCATCCCGTTCCGACACGGCATGACTGTGCTGGACGGCTTAATTTACATCAAGGAGAATATCGATAACACGCTGTCATTCCGCAGTTCCTGCCGCATGGGAATCTGCGGCTCCTGCGGCATGCTTATCAACCAATTACCCATGCTCGCCTGTCACACGCCCATCGAGGAACTGCATTCTGATAAAATCGAGGTGAAATCCCTGCCCAACTTTCCCATCATCAAAGACCTAGTCGCCGACCTCTCTCCGTTATTCGAGAAACACAAGTCGATAAAGCCGTACATAATGACAGCGGCGGTGGCAGAGGAGATAGAAAAGCCTACCGCCGAATTTCTACAGTCTCAGGAGCATTTAGAGGGATTCGTGCAGTTCGCCTACTGCGTCAAGTGCGGTCTATGTATGGCAGCCTGTCCCACGGTGGCAACAGACAAACACTTCCTGGGACCGCAGCCGCTGGCTCAAGCCTGCCGCTACTCTCTGGATAAAAGAGACGACGGCGCCAAAGAGAGATTCAAGCAGACAGACATTCCTCACGGGGTCTGGCTCTGTCACCTTGCCGGAGCCTGCTCCGAAGCCTGTCCCAAAGGTGTAGACCCCGCGCTGGCGATTCAGTTGCTCAAGAGGGCGATGGTTGCCGATGGCTTCAAGCTGAGCAAAAAGAAAGCATCGCCTACCGTAGCAGCGCCCCTTTCCGAGAAGAAGCCCAAAATAACAGTGCCGGAGTTCACTATAAAGAAGCCCGGCGCCAAATAAGGAAGCCCGAGTTAACCGGAGGATACAATGCAAAAGAAAGTTACTTCGCCGTTCAGCGCCGATGTTGTAGAGAACCTTAGAGCAGGCGACCAGGTGCTCATCAGCGGCGTAATATATGTGGGTCGGGATGCAGCACACAAACGCCTGGTCGAGACACTGGACAAGGGTGAAAAGCTGCCCTTCGACATCAAGGGTCAGACCATATATTATATGGGCCCTTCGCCCACCAAACCGGGGCATGTCATCGGCTCAGCGGGACCGACAACCAGCGGGCGCATGGATGCCTATACACCGCGTTTGCTGGCAGCCGGTCTAAGGGCAATGATAGGCAAAGGCTCGCGCACCGACAAAGTCAAAGAAGCGATAAAAGAGTATAAATCGGCATATCTGGCCGCTGTCGGCGGCGCTGCAGCGCTCATCGCCAAGGCTATCGTCAAGTCCGAGATAGTGGCTTACGAAGAGCTCGGGCCTGAGGCTCTGCTGCGGCTCGAAGTGAAGGATTTCCCCGCCGTTGTGATAAACGACTGCAAAGGCGGAGATTTATATCAAGAGGGCAAGGCAAAATACAAAATTCCAGCCGGTTCCGCAAAGAAATGAGCCCAGCCGAACAGCCTCAGGGGAAAGTGGATTTGGAGTGGGACGACAGCCACGTAGTGCCCGAGAAGGTCACCCCCGACCTCGTGTTCCTGTTCGATAGAATGATTGAGGCTACTGTTGATATGGTAGCTTCTAAGAACGGGGATAGGGTACTGGATGTGGGCTGCGGACGAGCCGTTGACGCCATAAAGATAGCCAAAAGGGGAGGCAGGCTGGTCGGTCTCGAACCATCGAGGGTAATGCTGAACCACGGCAAAAAATGCGTTGCCGACAGCGGTAAAGAGATAGCGCTGGTTCAGGCAATCAGCGAAAACCTTCCTTTCAAGACCGGTTCCTTCGACTGGGTCGTTTGCAAAGGCGCCCTCGACCACTTCCCCGACCCTGATAAAGCGATAAAGGAAATGGCGCGCATCCTCAAGCCGGAGGGTAAATTAGTAATCTCACTAGCTAATTTCGATAGCCTGGGACATCGCCTCGGCAAGACAGGACACTACATCGGCATATTCCTCACCCGGAGGAGACCGAAGGAACGGCAGGCATGGGAGACACCGCCCGACCATACATTCAGGTTCAACTATCCGCTGATGAAGAAGATGGTGAGCCCCTACCTGGAAATCGATAAGTCGATGGGCATATCCTTCATGTGGGGAGCGCCCAACTGGGACAGCATAACAGGCGCAATGCCCAAGAAGATGGCATATTTCATTTTGAGAAACCTCGACAGGATAGCCCGCTTCTGCCCTGGATTGAGCGATGTCGTGCTGATCAGATGCCGACCCCGAAAACCGGAGACTCGTAAAGCAAGATGAAAACCCTCCTGATAAATCCTCCCTACCCGTTCACCGAGTTCCCCATCATACCGATGGGCTTGCTCTATATCTCCGGGATATTGGAGCACAACGGCTATAAGGTGGAAGTGCTCGACCTGCTGGTTTCGAAGAACTCCAGAGAGAAGATTGAGCGCAAGATAAAGCAATACCAGCCCGATGTTGTGGGCATAACCTGCGTCACCATGAACTATCCCGCAGCCTCGGAGATACTCAAACAGTGCAAGTCGGTGAACAAGGACATCATAACGGTCATCGGCGGTCCCCATGTCACCTTCGCCCCGGTGGAGACGCTGACCGAAGCGCCCTGGATTGACATCGTGGTAAGGAGAGAGGGCGACTACACCATACTGGACATCGTCAACGGCAAAAAGCTGTCCGAGATAGACGGGATAGCTTACAGAGAAAATGACGGCAGCGTAAAGCTGACCCGCGAGCGCGCTCTGATTGAAAACCTCGACGAGTTGCCCTTCCCGGCAAGGCATTTGTTCCAGACATCGCGCTACCTTGCCCTCGATGCCCACGCCAGCATTGTGGCGGGCAGGGGCTGTCCGTTCAACTGCATCTTCTGCGTCGGCTCCAAGATGGGGGGCAGGAGAGGCAGATTCCGCAATCCCAAGCTCATCATCGATGAAGTAGAGCAGGCGCTGGGCTACGGCTTCAAAGAGGTCAATTTCGAGGACGACCTGCTCACGCTCAACCACAAGCACCTGCACACCGTCTGCGACGAGATAATCGCCCGAGGTCTGAAGTTCAACTGGAGCGCCTTCGCCAGAGTGGACACGGTGAACACCGATATACTCAAAAAGATGAGACAGGCGGGCTGCACCTGGGTATCCTACGGTGTCGAGAGCGGCAACCAGCAGATACTGGACTTAGTCAAGAAAAAGATTACGCTGGATAGAGTCCGCGAAGCCGTCAAGATGGCGAAGGACGCCGACATCAAGGTGCTGGCATCTTTCATCATCGGGCTGCCCGGCGAGACCAAAGAAACGCTCAAAGACACCATGAACTTCGCCCAGGAGCTGCAGACCTTTTACGGATTCCATGTGCTGGCGCCATTCCCGGGCAGCGAGGTCAGGGAAGAAGCGGACAAATACGGCATCGAGATACTGACCGACGACTGGGCGAGGTACGATGCCAACCGCGCTGTGACCCGGACAAAAGGAGCCAGCCCCGAAGACATCAACTCTGTTCTGCACAAGTACTTTCAAGGTTTGAAACAACCCCTCCCCGACCCTGCGAAACCGCGTGTGAAAAGTCCGCTGGCATGGACTCTGATGCAGAGAGACATTATCGAAAGCCTGGGACCGCTCAGCCCCAAAGGTGACCCGGTAGAAGACCTTGTCAACAGGCTGGCCGATATCATACTGCATTCCCGGGAACAGATAAGCAAAGGCATCAGAGACTGGCACAACCGCGGCCTGCTGAAATACGACCTCAAGGACGGGCGCGTGATCTGGAGATGGGGCTAGTCACCGTGGGTGATTGCAAATTGCAAAATGCAAAATGCAAAGTGAAAAATAAGAAATTCCAAATCCCAAATTCCAAGTCAGCTTTCAGCAGTCAGGTATCAGCTACCAGCGGTCTGTTGTTGGCTGCTGCAACCCACCCCCACATTGCTCCCCATATTCAATTGTGCGACTGATAATAGCACATGCGTTCTAGCACGTCAATAAGAAAATGTCGCTTGTATAAGTTTTCAGCTATCAGCGGTCAGCCATCAGAGTTCAAAACACTGCCCTGATTCCAGCTAACAGATAAGCAAAGGCAGTAAAGACTGGTAGAATTGAGGTTTGCTGAAATACGGCCTTAAAGGCAGGCGCACCACCTGGAGATGAGGCAAAAAGGACAGGTCAGAGCACCCGATCAAACCTGCAAGGGCGAGGTCGCCTCGCCCAATCCCATTTCTCTTCTCCTTTGCGCCATCATGTCATTCCTGCGGAAGCAGGTATCCAGAAACCTGTTTGTGGGTAGGTTGGAGCATCTGCTCCAACCTAAGGCGGGTTGGGAAACCCGCCTTACAGCATTTGCTTCAGGATGTGATAGCGAAGCGCTCAGAAACGGAGAACTGAAAACCGGATACTTACCCAAGCTGAGAAATCCGCCGCGTCATGTAGGGGCGTTTAATTAAAAGCCCCTAAGGGCGTTGCGGCATCTTCTTCACGTAGACGACGAGGCTTTTGGGGAAGAAGGGGTCGAACAGGCTCTCCAGCCAGCGGAAGTAGCGATAGCGGCGAGTTTTGTTGTCGGTCTCCCAGACCAGGAATTTGTGGTAAAGACGCGGTATTATGGCTTTTTCGCGCCTCACGCCTACAAGACAGCGCAGCAGCCAATAAAGCGAATGGAAGGCGTGCTTGTGCCGTATGGCGTAGACCTTGAAGTTGTGGCGCTCCAGCAGGTCGACAAGCTGCTTCTGCCGGTATATCCTGATATGTCCGCCGGGGTTAGTATGATATTTCTCCGATAGACCCCAGTAGATTTTCTCGGTCAGCCAGGTGGGCACGCTCACAGCCATCTCGCCGCCATCTTTTAAGACCCGGTACAGCTCGCGCACTCCCTGCTCATCGTCTATTATGTGCTCCATCATCTCGGAGCAAATTATTTTGTCGAAGGTAGCATCGCGAAACGGCATGCGCATACCGTTCGCCATAAGGACGTTCCACTCGCCCTTGGACTGTTTTTCGCAGTCCATAAGATATAGAACATACTTCGCCTTGAGCAAGGACTCGAGGTCGATGTCCATGGCATATACGGAGCAGTGGTCGAGGCTGCAAACATACCAGCTATGCCTCCCCGTACCGCACCCCACATCCAGGACCTTCTCTCCGCTTTTGACAGGCAGAAGTTTGAAATCTACAGTGAGCAACTAGACGACCTCCTCGTATATCTTCAGCGTCCGTCTCGCCGCATCCTCCCAGCTAAAACGCTGCTCGATGCGCTTTCTTGCCATCAGCCCCATCTTCTGCCTCAGAGCTTTGTCGGCAAGCAATCGCTTGATGGCGTTCGCCAGAGCGACAGGGTCCTCAGGAGGCACCAGTAAGCCGGCGTCATCCTCTCCCACAACCTCGGGCAAGGCGCCTGCCCTGGTAGCTATGACGGGCGTGCCGCATGACATCGCCTCGGCGCAGGGAAGACCGAAGCCTTCGTAGACCGAAGCCGTGACGGCGATCTCCGCGGCGCAATAGTGCCTGACCAGCTCCTCGGTAGTGAGGCGTCCGGTGAAGGTGACCCTGTCCTCCAGACCGTACTCGTGCACCAGCCTGGGAGCGTACTTGGTATGGTCGCCTTTTCTGTCCACTATGGTCAGTTTGACATCGGTATCGTTCTTCAATATTTTCATTGCCTGCAGCAGATAGATTACGCCTTTCTTCCTGTCCTCGGTATTGCCCACCATGAGTATGTTGTTGGGCACTTTGGGCACGCCGTCGATCTTCTTGAACACGTCTATAT
>VGNW01000081.1 GCA_016865955.1 Chloroflexota bacterium
CTGCAATTAGCTTTCCGGGCACTTGCGAGATAAGTTCCCCGATTCTTCGAAGTCCGTCCACGCCGCCTGATAGTGCAAGGTGTGGCTCGAACTTTGCAATCTCCGGCATGATTTCAGCCAGTTCCGATTCTTTGATATAAGGCAGATTAGCAACGATAAGATGAACTGGCGCGGGCAAAGGCTCCAGCAGGTTGCCCTGCAGCAAAATGATTCTCCTTTCCATCTTGTGGAATCGACAATTGTCTGCGGCTACTTCAAGCGCGGCAGCAGAAATATCTGTGGCATAGATTCTTGCTCCAGGCAGATGCGCAGCTAGCGCAATGGCGATAGCGCCGCAGCCTGTACCCACGTCGGCTATAAGGCAATGTATGGGGAAAGCTCCGGCTAGCTCGATAGCATTTTCCACCAACAGTTCGGTATCAGGGCGCGGGATGAGAGTGTCGGGACTGACACGGAAATCAAGACCGAAAAATTCCTTGTGTCCGATGATATACGCGGTAGGCTCGTGATTGATACGGCGTTTTACAAGGGTTGAATAAGCGAGTGTCTGGTTATCGGAGAGATGGCGGGTAGAATTAATGTAAAGACCGGTGCGGTCGGTCTGCAGGAGATGAGCCAGAAGGATTTCTGCCTCTAAGCGTGCATCGGCAATATCATGCAAAGCGAGGTCCTTGGCAGCCTGGTTCAAAGCCTCGCTTAAAGTTATCCCACTTTTGCCTCCGCCTGATTTGTTTGCTGCGCCAGTTGTTTAGCCTGGGTGGCGGTGGCTACAGCGTCGATGATATCATCCAGGTCGCCTTCCAGAATGGCTGGCAGATTATGGACGGTAAGGCCGATACGGTGGTCTGAGATTCTGCCCTGAGGGAAATTGTAGGTACGAATTTTCTCGGAACGTTCCCCTGTGCCAACTTGAGAACGTCGGGCGTCGGTGACCTCCTGGAATTGACGCTGACGTTCCTGGTCCAGGAGGCGGGCGCGCAGCACAGCCAGTGCCTTTATCTTGTTCTGCAATTGGGAACGTTCGTCCTGACAGGCGACAACCATCCCTGTCGGGATGTGTGTTATTCTCACCGCAGAGGCTACTTTGTTGACGTTTTGACCGCCTGCACCGCCGCTGCGGTATGTGTCTATTCTCAGGTCGTTGGGGTCGATTGATACTTCAACCTCCTCTGCTTCGGGTAGAACTGCGACTGTGGCTGTAGAGGTGTGGATGCGTCCCGATGACTCGGTCACCGGCACACGTTGAACGCGGTGTACGCCGCTTTCGTACTTCAATCTGCTGTAAGCGCCCTTTCCCTTGATTTCGAAGATAATTTCCTTGAAACCCTTTATGCCGGTCTCGTTGCTGCTCATGATATCAACCTTCCATCCTTTGGAGATGGCATACCGTGAGTACATGCGGAACAAGTCAGAGGCGAAAAGGGCGGCCTCTTCGCCTCCGGCACCGGCACGGATTTCTACAATAACATCCTTGGCATCAGCGGGGTCTTTAGGCAAAAGGGCTATTTTTATCTCTTCGAGCAGCAGCTCGCGTTTCTTGCGCAGGTCTTCAAGTTCTTCTTTAGCCAGATTGACCATCTCTTCGTCCAGTCCTTGCTGGAGCAAAGTTTGAGTATCCTCGAAGTTCTTTACAATAGCCCTGTATTCTCTGTACTTAGTCACAATGTCTTCGAGGCTTGCCCTCTCCTTGGCTAGGTTTTGCAGTTTTTCGAAGTCGAGAGCCACCTCAGGCTGTCCCATAATATTGGTCAGCTCTTCGAAGCGCTTCTCAATAGATTTCAGTTTCTCCAGCATGGCTCACCTGATGTGATGATACTTAAAAAGGTTCAGAATTATTATAGCATATGGGCAAGATGTTTCCGAATTGTGGTAGCTTCGCTAATGTTTGCTTAATGAGGTGATAACTCTATCAATGGGGATGGTCTGCTGCTCGCCTTTTGCCATGTTTCTCAGCACGGCTGTTTTGCTCTTGACCTCATCCTCGCCGATGATAAGGGTATAGCGCACCTTCGATGCATCGGCTTGCTTCAACTGTGACTTCAGGCTTCTGTCTCCGAATGTGCCTACCGCACTAATACCGGCATTGCGCAGTTGTGAGATAAGCTCTATCGCTTTTTTCTTGGCTTCATTACCGAGGTAAGCTATGAAGACAGACGGGGTGGGTGTATCGGTGACAGCGACTTGTTGTTTTTTTAGATTGAGTACGATGCGTTCGATGCCGGTGGCGAAGCCGACTGCCGGTGTAGGCTTTCCTCCGAGTTGCTCGATGAGGTTGTCGTATCTGCCGCCTCCGCCGATGGCAACCTGAGCACCGGTTTCACCTTCCGGGGTTATCTCGAACACGGTTTTGGTGTAGTAATCCAGACCACGCACCAGGCGGTGGCTGAGAGAGAACGGTATGCCCAGAAGCTTGAGGTATCCGGTCAGCTTGTCGAAATGCTCGGCGCATTCCTGGCAGAGGAAGTCAATGCTTCGGGGAGCCTGTTCTGAGATTGAAAGGCAGGTTGGATTCTTACAGTCCAGGAGTCGCAGAGTATTCTTTAGCAGGCGGCGCCTGCAATCCGCGCAGAGTGATTCCTTGTGCCGGGAGTAATAAGACTTGAGGCTGTCGAGATACGCCGGGCGGCAGGCATTGCAGCCGATGCTATTCAGGTTGAGTGTAAGCTCCTTTAGTCCCAGGTTTATATAAAGACGCCATGCCATATCTATTATCTCTGCATCCAGAGCGGGGTCGCTATCACCGATAGCCTCGGCACCGAACTGATGATGCTGTCTGTATCTGCCTGCCTGAGGGCGTTCATATCTAAATATGGCAGCCATGTAGTATAGTTTCACAGGCTGCGGCAGCGTTTGCATACCGTGTTCCACATAGGCACGACAGACAGGCGCAGTACCCTCAGGGCGGAGGGTGATTAAGTCTCCCCCCTTGTCCTCGAATGAATACATCTCCTTCTCTACGATGTCGGTTTCCTCGCCGATGCTTCGCACGAAAAGGCGGGCGTCCTCGAAAACAGGCGTGTCTATGCGCTGGTAGACGTAGAGTTCGCAGATATCCGAAGCCTTCTTCTTGACAAAGCTCCAGTAGCCTTGCTCGTGCGGCAATATATCCGAAGTGCCTCTCGGGGCGCGATACAAGAAAAAACCTCCCTGACTCAATGTGCAATTTTTAACTTGTTGCAGCATACATTATCGGGGGTGGTTTGTAAAGGCGTTTGCATCTAAAACAGCTATGGAATATACTTTTAAAAAGGGGTGCGGACGGCGGGTTTTATGGAAATCAAGCCTCTTCTCGACAAAGTAAAGGAATATCTCCCGGAGGACAAACTGGCTCTTGTGGATAAGGCATACCAGTTTGCTTTGGAGGCACATGGAAACCAGCTTCGCCTATCCGGGGATCCGTTCATCACTCATCCATTAGAGACAGCGATGATTGTAGCTGACCTGCAACTGGATGAAACTTCTCTTGCTGCCGCATTGCTGCATGATGTTCCCGAAGACTGCGGCATACCTTTCCCGGAGCTGGAGAAGCGCTTCGGAGCCGAGGTAACCAGGCTGGTTGAAGGCGTAACCAGATTGGATAAGATCTCAGCGCAGGTTCAGGCAAGCGGCTTGAAGAAAATCGCTGAAAGCGAAGCTCAGGTGGAAAGCCTGCGCAAGATGTTTGTAGCAATGGCAGCGGATATAAGAGTGGTAATTATCAAGCTGGCTGACCGGTTGCACAATATGCGCACTTTGAAGCCATTGCAGCCTGAGAAGCAACTGAGGATTGCTCAGGAAACGATGGATATCTATGCCCCCCTGGCTCACCGGCTCGGGATTTATCAGTTGAGGTGGGAACTGGAGGATTTGGCATTCCGTTATCTGCAACCTGACAAGTATAAGGAGATCGCCAGATTAGTTGCGGCACGGCGGGCAACCAGGGAGCGTTACATAGAGAAAGTGAGCCATATCTTAAGGGAGGAACTCGATAAAGCCGGCATAAAGGCAGAGGTCACGGGAAGGCCGAAGAGCCTGTATAGTGTATTCAGAAAAATGCAAAGATACAATGCCATGGGGAAAGAGTTCAGCGATATCTATGACCTGCTCGCCCTGAGGGTGCTGGTGGACAGTGTGCAAGATTGCTACAGTGTGCTCGGGGTGGTTCACAACCTCTGGCATCCGCTGCCCGACCAGTTCGACGATTTCATCGCCAATCCTAAAGAGAACATGTATCAGGCTCTTCATAGCACAGTGATGTGTGTGGGAGCCAGACCCCTCGAGATTCAGATTCGCACTTATCGCATGCACCGCATTGCTGAATACGGCGTTGCTGCTCACTGGAAATACAAGGAGGGGACAAAAAAGGACATCGGATTCGAGGAAAAAATAACCTGGCTCAGGCAACTGATGGAGTGGCAGCGTGAACTGAGCGGTTCGGCATTCATAGAGTCGATTAAGACGGATATCTTCCAGGATCAGGTATTCGTCTATACGCCCAAGGGTGAAATTAAGGAGCTGCCCAGAGGCGCTACTCCTCTCGATTTCGCCTATCGTATTCACACGGACCTGGGGCATCGCTGCATCGGTGCCAAGGTCAACGGCAGGCTGGTTTCGCTGGACTATCAACTGCGCAACGGGGATACTGTGGAGATAATGACCACCAAGGCAGAGCGTGGTCCCAGTCTGGATTGGCTCAATCCTAATCTCGGCTACGTTAATACTCACCAAGCCAGAGAGAGAATCAAGCAATGGTTCCGCCGTCGCGAGAAAGCTGAAAATGTAGAAAGAGGAAGAGAGATACTGGAGAAGGAACTGCGGCGTCTCGGGGTCAGCTTTGCCGACAGGGAAAGAATCGCCCAACTGTTCAAGTACGAAGTTGTGGATGATTTCCTGGCTGCTGTCGGTTGCGGCGATATCAGCCCTAATCAGATTACTTTAAAGCTTACTGCGACGGAGGAGAAACCACTGCCGCAGACAACGACTGCGCCGCCCAAGGTCAAAACAACCTCTGGGGTTAAAGTGCTCGGAGTAGGCGACCTGTTGACTCATATAGCCTCCTGCTGTCAGCCAGTGCCTGGCGATGAAATCATCGGTTTTATCACCAGAGGCAGAGGTGTGACCATACATCGTAAGAATTGTACCAATATCATCAACGAGGATGAGAAAGAGAGACTGGTGAAGGTGGAATGGGGTGAAGCAGGCGTTTCATTTCCCGTGAATATCACCGTAGATGCCTGGGACCGCGTAGGTCTGTTGCGGGATGTTAGTGCCCTTGTATCTGAAGAGGATGTAAATATAGCCTCAGTCTCGCTTTCAGACCCTGATCGCAGAGACGGCACTCTTGCAATTTACCTTACCATAGATATCAAGAACATCGGGCAACTGGGGCGACTTTTCGGCAAGCTGGAGGCGGTGCCCGGCGTAATCAATGTAAGCCGCAGTTCGGATGTACGTCGAGAAGGGTAGAGGCTTTCTTAAATAGGCGATTGCCGATGTCACCAGTCATCTTCGTAGAAACCTGTCATGTAACGAGTGGCGAAATTCCAAGTCACAAATTTAAAATTCCATGCTGCCAACGATTTGAAGGCTGAGCGCTGTGGAACAAGAATTCCTTAAAGAGCAATTGAAGGTACTGCCGGAGAAACCTGGCGTCTACATGTTCAAGGACAAGTCAGGCAAGGTGCTCTACGCAGGTAAGTCAGCCAGCCTGCGTGATAGGGTGAAATCCTACTTCAGCCCTCACCATACGCTCGACCGGAAGGTTGAAACACTGATGGGCGGCGTGCGCGACCTTGATTTCATCGTCACCGATTCGGAGCAGGAGGCTCTTATTCTGGAATGCAACCTGATAAAACAACACCATCCCCGCTTCAACGTAAGGCTGAAGGATGATAAGAGCTATCCTTACATTAAGGTCAGCCTCAATGAGGAATGGCCGCGGGTATTTATAACCAGACGCTTTGAAAACGATGGAGGACGCTATTTCGGCCCCTATGCCAGCGCCGGTTCGGTACGCAATACCCTTGATCTGCTGAAGAGGCTGTTTCGCTATTGCTCTCCCAGAGGGATAATCACGGGGAGGAGGCCGCGTCCCTGCTTCGATTACTTTATAAGCCGCTGCGTCGGCGCGTGCAGCGGTGAGATATCGAAGGACGAGTATCGCGAAATCATAGGACAGGTTATCAGCTTCCTGGAAGGCAGACATGAAAAGATAGTTCGTGCTCTCAGACATCGTATGGAGGATGCAGCCGACAAGCTGGAGTTTGAAAAGGCTTCTCAGTTGCGCGACAGGCTCCAATCGATAGAAAGCATCAGCGAGGGGCAGAAGGTCATCTCCGCAGGTGTGGGCGATGAAGATGTGGTCGCCTTCGCCAGAGAGCGTGATAATGCCTGCGTGCAGATTTTCTTCATTCGCAGTGGCAAACTTATCGATAAGGAGAATTTTGTCCTTGAGGGAACACAGGATGAGGAGCCGGGGCAGATAATGGCCGGCTTCATACAGCAATTCTACGCTTCGGCTCCTTTTATACCGGGAAAGATATTATTACAAACCGAGCCCAGCGATAAAGCGGTTTTGCAATCATGGTTGAAAGGTCTGCGAGGCGGCAGTGTCATTCTGCTGGTGCCCCAGCGGGGAGAGAAAAAGAAGCTGGTGGATATGGTCGCACAGAATGCGGAGCAGGCGTTGGCCCAACTTAAGGCGAGGTGGCTGAGCGATTCTGGCAAGACCTCTGCTGCTCTTACCGAGCTTCAGGAGAAGCTAGGTTTGCCCGGGTTGCCTAACAGAGTGGAGTGCTATGATATCTCGAATATCCGGGGCACCTCCGCAGTGGGCAGCATGGTTGTCTTTGAGAACGGGCGTCCCAAACCATCGAATTACCGTCGATTTAAGATACAATCGGTGTCCGGCATAGACGATTACGCTATGATGCAGGAGGTGCTCCGACGTCGCTTCAAACGAATCAAAGCGCAGGACGCTTCCTCGTGGGCAGCCGTGCCGGATCTGGTGCTTATCGATGGCGGCAAGGGCCATCTGACCTCAGCGCAGCAGGTAATGCAGGAGCTTGAAATAGATAAGATACCACTGGCTGCACTGGCTAAAGAAAATGAGGAACTCTTCCTGCCCCGCAGAACAGAGCCTCTGTTATTGCCCCGGGATTCGCAGGCGCTATACCTCTTGCAGCGTATACGCGATGAGGCACATCGCTTTGCGCTCTCCTATCATCTGAAGGTGCGGAAAAGGGCTGCGTTGACCTCATCGTTCTCGGTGCCCGGCATCGGGCCAAAGCGGAAGCGCGCCTTGTTCAAGCACTTCGGTTCATTCAAGAGGATTAAGGAAGCATCTGTTGAAGAAATCGCCTCGGTGCCCGGCATGACCAGTCAACTGGCGGAGAAGGTGAAGGAATCGATATGACTGCAAAGAGTGGATTCTGGAATTGCCTGATATTGAAATTCTGTCTGATATTCTTAGTCATGTCTATGACGCTTAGTGGAGGATGTGCTAACTCAAATGAGCTGATAACAACGCCGACTCCGTCGGAGAAGCTGACACGAGAGGAAGCCATACCGGCGAATGCGGTGAAAATGACGCCGGGAATCGATGAGCTTCCTCCGCTCTTACATTCGAATAGCTTTGAAGCCCCTGTTGCGCTGGGGCGAGGTGTCAATACTGCCGGCGGCGAGGATTCGGCGTTCGTTTTGCCCGACGGCGACACTCTTTATTTCTTCTTCACTCCGGATGTCAGCATACCGGCGGAACAGCAGCTTTTCGATGGAGTTACGGGCATCTGGGTTTCCGAGAAACAGAATGGCGATTGGGGCACGGCTCTGAGAGTAGTTCTGGAAGGTCAAGATGAACTGGCTCTGGATGGATGTATATTCGTTCAGGGCGATGAAATGTGGTTCTGTTCAGCCCGTGTAGGAAACTACCGCGGCGTGGACATGTGGACTGCCCGGTATAAAGATAATGGGTGGAATGACCGCGAGAATGCGGGTGAAAAATTGAATGTCGATTATGAAATTGGCGAACTGCATGTTACCGCCGATGGTAATGAGATGTACTTTCACTCGTCACGGGCTGGCGGGAATGGTGGCTATGACATCTGGGTTACCAGATTGTCGAGTGGGGAATGGCAGGAGCCTGAGAATATTGAGGCGGTCAACACACCTGAAAGCGAGGGCTGGCCCTTTATCACACGGGATGGTCAGGAGCTGTGGTTCACCAGAGTCTATATGGGTTCCCCGGCTATCTTCAGGTCGTGCAAGGTAGATGGCGCATGGGGCAAGCCTGAGCTAATCATATCGCAGTTCGCGGGAGAGCCATCGCTGGATAATCAGGGCAACCTATACTTCACGCACCACTATTTCTCGGACGGCAGAATGATTGAGGCAGACATATACGTGGCGTATCGGAAGTAGAAGCGACCCACATCTTTCGGCACCTTAGCCCGAAAAGGCATATGTTATAATAAGCCTCAATGAGAAAGTCGCATCAACTGACTCAAATTCAAGAGAAGATAAAGCAGAGACAATACCGATTAACGAGTCATGCTGAACGTGAAAGAGAATTTGATAAAATAACCATAGTTCAAATTGAGGAGGCGGTTCTTTCCACTCAAGCTGATGTAATTGAAAATTATCCCGAGGATGTGCGGGGTAGAAGCTGCCTGGTGTTGGGATTTGCCGGAGATGGCAGTCCGATTCATGTGGTATGCGGTCTGAAAGAGGAAATGCTTATCATAGTTACAGTGTACCGACCTGACCCTGAGCAGTGGGTGAATTGGAGGAAGAGGAGGACAGCAAAACCATGAAGACGTGCTATTTTTGTAAGGGCAAGATTGTAAATAAACGAATCCGCCATGTGCATCATTGGGGCGAGGAGATTATTATCTTTGAAAATGTGCCCGCTGATGTATGTACCCAATGTGGTGAGGTGTTTTTCTCACCTGAAGTACTGGAGACGATGGACAAGGTGAGTCAAAAGCGAATCGCTCCGAAAAAGAGTATCGCAGTACCTGTTTTCTCCTTGCCCTAAAACATTGCAGCCCTATTATCGACTTAAGAAACCTCTGATTAAGTTCACGAAATCTGATACTCAGCACAGTTTCTCAATTTTCAACTGAGTCGTTGACTAAAATTTAGGCTTATCGTTATCTTTTAATCTCCTTA
>VGNW01000082.1 GCA_016865955.1 Chloroflexota bacterium
ATACCGAGTATTTCTTATGGGCGTCACATCCGATATAATACTTCATGCTGCAGTACCTCCTTACTCTTCGTTCGGCTTTCCCTACAGTATAGGGGGTACCGCAGCGCTTTCATATAATCAAAGACATAGTAAAAAACTTTGAGTGGTCGTGGGGTAACCCTGCCTAAGCGATTTACGGGCAAAGATTAGAGCAAGACGAAAAGATAGCCTGCCGCCATTTCAAAAATGCGAGTCGAATATCCGATGTTCGGTGCGGTTACCCCACGTAATGTAGAGTGTTCGAGCTTCTCCAGAGGAAGCTGCATGGGTTACGGGGCGCAGAATAATTCTGCGCCCCGTTCTGTGATTTAGAGGCGACAACCTTCCGCCTAGTTGATTAAAGCGAGAAAGACCCCCGCCGCTGTAGCCGTGCCGATGACACCGGCCACGTTAGGTCCCATGGCATGCATAATCAGGAAATTGGACGGATCTTCCTTTGCAGCCATATTTTGAACTACCCTGGCAGCCATAGGCACGGCAGAAACTCCGGCAGCGCCTATCATGGGATTTATCTGCCTGTGGGAAAGAACGCACATCAACTTCCCGAGCAGTACGCCACCGGCGGTAGAGAAGATGAACGCTATCAGGCCGAGCAGAAATATGGCTATAGTCTCAACTTGTAGGAAAGCATGCGCCGTCATTGTCGAGCCCACCGTAAGCCCCAACAGCATGATGACGATGTTCATCAGCTCGTTTTGAGCGGTCTTGGACAGCCTGTCTACCACGCCGCATACGCGCAGCAAGTTGCCAAACATCATTATCCCGATAATTGGCGCTGCTTTGGGCACCAGAAACCCTATTACAATGGCGCAAGCTATGGGGAATATTATCAGGGTTCGCTTGGAAACGGAGCGGAAGGTATAGGGCATTTTTATCATCCGCTCCTCTTTAGATGTGAGGAGCCTGATTACAGGCGGTTGGATGAGGGGAACAAGCGCCATATAAGAATAAGCAGCAACCGCTACTGCACCAAGGATATCCCGACCGCCCCTGTCTATCATGCCGGTCGCCACATAGATGGTCGTCGGGCCATCGGCGCCGCCGATTATGCCCACGCTGGCTGCTTCCTTAGCCGTGAAGTCGAACCACGGAAGCAGACCCAAAGCCAGCGTTCCCATAAAGGCGATAAAAACACCAAACTGGGCAGCAGCTCCCAGGAGGATAGTTCGAGGGTTGGAAAGCATAGGCTCGAAGTCCGTAAGCGCCCCCAGACCAAGAAATACCAGCAACGGCAGCATCTCGTTGGCAAGCGTGTAATTATATACATACCAGAGGAAACCACCGGTCTCACCTTCGGTGGCAGGTTTGACCAGCTCGCCCAGAGGCAGATTCGCCAAGATGATTCCCGTCCCGATGGGGATAAGCAGCAGCGGCTCAAAGCGTCGGGCTATGCCAAGATAAATAAGCACAGCCCCGATGCCCAGCATTACCAGCATCAGAGGCTGGTGGCCTAAGTCCTTGAAACCCTCCAAGAGATTGGAAAATCCGCTTATGTCCATAATGGAGCTACCCTATTCTTTATTCCTTCTCGCCACGTGCCTGCCTGTCCAACCCCGGCGACACCAGTAGTCCCCCTGCAAGGGGGAATAAGTTGAGCGCCAGCCAGCGCCCTGCTGAGTATATCGCGCTCGTTCTCCCAGCTTTGGAGCGGCTTCTTCCACGACAGAAAATCCCTCATCATTTAAGCTTGTGTGGAACCCCTCACCGTTCACTACGACTGAAATCGGACGACTATGCAGCTCAGCAACATCCACATCATATGAGATGCCGTTTATGTCAATGCGATTGCCTAATTTTTTACCTTTCCCTCTCAAGTGTGATGCAAGAGCAACCGTAATAGCAGCTACTTCAACTGCATCCTCGGGCTTCAGCTCACCTCTTCCGACCACTAGCTGCTCTTTGCCAGCTGTTGCCGCTTCTACAGGCATTTCTACAGCTATTTCCTGCACAGCCAATTCCCCACCTCGGAAAAACCTCTCCAGCCCCATTATCACGAACATAAGCACAGCGAGGACAACAAACACTACCGCTAGACCGATGACGCAGATTAACAGGTCTTCTAACATCTAAGTATTCACCGAGCTTCTTAACAGATTACGCGTAGCTCCTCAATAAAAAAGGCACTGCCTCAGGAGCTATTTCCTTAGATTACAGGCACCAGACGAAGCCCGTGATTTTGGTCTTTAGCGCTGTTTCCCAACAAAAGCTCCCGGCTGAGTACCGATATCAAGCAGTTATTTTAACCTCTAGCTAAGAATTTTTCAATTCGTCTAACCGCTATTCATGAATATTGCTTTTTGGACAACTGATTATATCGCCAGTCAAAATATCCGGTGCTATAATAACAGACAAGCCCATGTTTACTCATCTTCACGTTCACTCCGAATACAGCCTCCTCGACGGCATGTGCCGTATTTCCCATCTCTTTAATAAAGCTAAAGAGATGGGCATGAACAGCCTGACAGTTACAGACCACGGAGTTCTCTACGGAATCATCACATTCTATCGCGAAGCCAAAGAGGCGGGAATAAAGCCTATCATAGGCTGCGAGCTATATGTAGCGCCCAAGGAAAAGGAAAGCAAGCTCACCGCCGAGAAGAACCCCTATCATCTAATTGTGCTGGCAAAAAACGACACAGGCTACCATAACCTGCTCAGATTAGTCACCACAGCCCATCTCGAAGGTTTTTACTATAAGCCCAGAGTAGATAAAGAGCTGCTTGCCCAGTATCACGAAGGTCTGGTCGCTCTGTCATCTTGCCCGCAGGGAGAAATAGGACGCCTGATACTGGAAGGTCGCCCTCAGGACGCCGAGAAGGCTGCCCTCTGGTACAAAGAGGTCTTCGGCGATTTCTACCTGGAACTGCAAAGACACGATAATATCCCCGAGCTGGAACAAATCAATAAAGGGCTGGTCGGTCTGAGCCGCAAGCTTAACCTCCCTCTCGTAGCCACCAACGATGTGCATTATGTAAATAAGGACGATGCCTACGCTCACGACGTCCTGCTCTGCATACAGACCAACAACACGATTCACAACGAGAAACGCCCCAGGATGTCCGACGATTCCTTCTACCTCAAGAGCCCGCAGGAGATGGCGGAGCTTTTCGCCGATGTGCCCGACGCCATCGCCAACACGGAGCGCGTGGCGGAGCTGTGCAACCTTAATCTCGAATTCGGCCGCCTCCACCTCCCCGAGATAGAACTGCCGCCGGGCGTTACCGCCGATGAATTGCTGGCTCAACTCTCCGAGACAGGTTTGCAGGGTCGCTACCCGGGACTTCCTCCCGAAGCTGTGAACAGGCTAAAATACGAACTCGATGTCATCAGAAAGACTCAGTTCGCCAACTACTTCCTGGTAATCTGGGATGTCATCTCCTTCGTCCGCGACCGCAATATCCTGTTCGGCGTCCGCGGCAGCGCTGCCGCCAGCATCGTCCTTTATTGCCTGGGCATAACGGATATCGACCCTCTGGAGCACAGGCTGGTCTTCGAGCGTTTCCTCAATATCGAGCGCAAGGAGATGCCTGATATAGACCTCGATTTCCAGGACGACCGCCGAGATGAGGTCATCAAATATGTAGCGCAGAGGTACGGACAGGACCACGTGGCGCAGATTATCACCTTCGGTACCTTAGGAGTCCGCGCCGCAATCAGGGACGTGGGGAGAGCGCTGGGCATGTCCTACGGCTCTGTCGACCAGGTAGCACGGCAAATACCCGGAGGGCCTGCAATAACGATTCAGGAGGCTCTGGAAACAAATGCCGAGCTGCATAACAGCTACAGGAACGACGCCGCCATAAAACACCTCATCGATACCGCAATCAAGCTGGAGGGCGTGGCGCGCCATGCCTCCACTCACGCCGCCGGCGTGGTTATATCCAGGGAGTCGCTGATTAAACATGTCCCCCTGCAAAGGCCCAGCAGAGGCGACGAGCAAAGCATCAACATGACCCAGTTCGCCATGGACGACATCGCCAAGATCGGTCTTTTGAAGATGGACTTTTTGGGGCTGGCTAACCTCACTATTCTGGAGAAGGCAAAACAGACTATATCCAGAACCCGAGGCATCGATTTAGACCTTCACCGTCTGCCACTGGATGACAATAAGACGTTCGAACTCCTTTCCGCTGGAGAGACCACCGGCGTGTTCCAGCTTGAAGGCGCTGCCATGCGGCGTTTCATCAAGGAACTCAAACCCACCTGTTTCGGCGACATCGCCGCTATGGTGGCTCTCTACCGCCCCGGCCCCAAGCAGCATATCCCCACTTTCATCAGAGCCAAGCACGGAATCGAACCCATTCGCTTCCCCCATCAGGCGCTCGCCCAGATACTTCAGGAAACTTACGGGGTCATCGTCTATCAAGACCAGGTTCTTCTCATCGTGCAGGCTTTCGCCGGGTACAGCCTGGGAGAAGCGGACATTGTGCGCAAGGCAATGGGGAAGAAGGTTCCCGAGATAATGAAGAAGGAGATGCAGCGCTTCCTCTCCGGAGCCAAGAAAAAAGGGTTCTCTAAAGAAGTTGCAGAACAGGTATGGAACCTCATTGAGCCTTTCGCCGGGTACGCCTTCAATAAAGCGCACAGTGTAAGTTACGCCATGATTGCCTATCAAACCGCCTACCTCAAAGCGAACTATTCCGTCGAGTTCATGTGCGCCCTTCTCACTGCAAACATGGGGCAGGCGGAGAAGATTGCCAACGCTGTTGCCGAGTGTCAAAGGCTCGGTATCAAGGTATTGCCGCCGGATGTCAGCCGCAGCGGAGAGACCTTCGCCATCGAAAGCGAAGGCGATGTCCCGGGTATTCGCTTCGGGCTGGCAGCAATCAAGAATGTGGGGGCCGCTGCAATCAGACCCATCATCGCCGCCCGCGAGCAGGGCGGTCCTTTTAAGTCGATAGAGGACTTCTGCCGCCGTGCCGACCTCAGGAACCTCAATAAGAGAGCGCTGGAGAGCATCATCAAAGCCGGCGCAATGGACTCCTTAGGGAATCGCGGCGCTCTGCTTGCCGGCGTCGACCGCATACTTTCGCTGGCACAAACAGAGCAGCGACTTAAAGAAAAGGGACAGTCCACCATGTTCGACCTGTGGGGGCAGAGCGTGGATGTACCTCTGCCCGGTCTCGAACTCCCCGGTATGGAGGCTTCTCCGAAAGAGAAGCTACTGTGGGAGAAAGAGCTGCTGGGGGTTTGCCTCTCCGACCATCCCTTCAGCTACGCTTCGCAAAAGCTGGCGGCTAAGGTCGATGTCTTCTGCGGGCAAATAAATGATGAAATGGTCGGACAGACAGTTATGACGGCAGGGACGGTAACCTCAACGCGACAGATATTCACCAAGGACAGACGTCAGTTCGTCAGCGCAGTGCTCGAGGACTTCGGCGGGAGCGTAGAAGTGACAGTCTGGCCTGAAGTATATGAACGCACGAAGACCCTCTGGGAAGAGGGAAACATGCTGTTAGTCAAGGGAAAGGTGAAAGCCAGAGGCGAAGGCGTCCAGCTTGTCTGCCTGAGCGCATCGCAGTATCAACCTACAGGCACCGAGGAAGCTGCCGATACTGCTAACGGTCTTAATGAAGTCCCTTTGCAACGGCGTCTGCGAATCAGAATTTCCACCTCCACTGATTCCGGCTCAGATATAACTCTTCTGAGGCGCATAGTCGACATATTGAAGCAATTCCCCGGCACTGACGAGGTCTATCTTGCCATAGTCAGCGGCGAAGAGATTACAAAACTCACATTGCCTGATTCGGCTACGAGCTACTGCCCCGAGCTGCACCGTCAACTGGCTGAGCTGGTCGGCGAACAGGACTTAACCGTAGAAAACAAAACCGCTTGATTTATTTAGACCTGAAGTCTCAACGGTTAGCCTCAAGCTCAATAAGCCGCTTCTTCAAGGGCAAATCGTTGCCAAATCCGCCCAGACTACCGTCACCGGCGATAACTCTATGACAGGGGACGACAATAGGCAGCCTGTTCCGACCCAGCGCATTTCCCACAGCCCGGCAGGCTCTCGGGTTATCGATTCGCCCTGCCACCCAGCCATAACTCCTCGTTTCGCCGCAAGGGATAGTGCGGGTCGCTTTCCATACCGCTTGCTGGAAAGCAGTCGTACCGGAGAGGTCGAGCCTGTCGTTAAAAACAACCCTCTCGCCATTGAAGTATCGTTTCAGACGACCGGGCAGGTCTCCGAAGACACGGTCGTCTTCGACAGCGCCTTCGATTGCCCGGCCGACATCGTCCAGAGCCATTTCAGGAGACGGTTTCGGCATGGTAAGCGAATATAACCCTGCCCGGGAACCGACTAATACCGACCATCCGAACCGCGTACTAACAAGAATGTAATTCATTTTCACACCTCATTTTTTGGCGACCAAACCGGCAAATCCGACTATAAAACAAACCGCGCAAATTTACAATTTACAAGGAAGATTCTCACAAGACTTTTACTTGTATTTATTTTTTTTATATGCTATTATGGGCTCGGGTTGGCTGGAAAAGAGTCGCCCAGTTATGGGACGAAGGAGGCTTAATTAAAAAGAGTCGGGAGATGGAAACAGAAAAGGAGAAGGCTCTCGAGATAGCGATCAGTCAGATCGAGAAGCAATTCGGCAAGGGCTCAATTATGAGGCTGGGGGAAGCCTCCACGAAAGTGGCTGTTGAGGTTATTCCCACAGGCTCGCTTGCTTTGGACCTAGCGCTCGGTGTCGGCGGTATTCCCCGGGGTCGGGTGACCGAAATTTTCGGGCCCGAGGCTGCGGGTAAATCTACCCTGTGCCAGCATATTATTGCTGAAGCTCAAAAGTCCGGCGGGAAAGCAGCATATATAGATGTAGAACATGCCCTCGACCCCAGCTACGCTTCTGTATGCGGGGTCGAACTGGATGAGCTGCTCGTTTCCCAGCCGGATACGGGCGAACAAGCTCTGGAGATTACCGAGACACTGGTCCGCAGCGGAGCCGTCGATGTGGTGGTTGTGGATAGTGTGGCGGCGTTGGCTCCCAGAGTAGAGATTGAGGGCGAGATGGGTGAAGCCCATGTCGGATTGCAGGCGCGGCTAATGTCACAGGCGCTGCGGAAGCTATCGGCTGCTATCAGCAAGTCGCGAACCGCAGTGGTATTCGTGAATCAATTAAGGGAGAAGGTGGGTATTGTTTTTGGCAATCCCGAGGTGACCCCCGGAGGCAGGGCTCTCAAATTCTACAGTTCTGTGAGAATTGACCTGAGGCGAGTAGACACCATAAAAGTAGGAACAAAGATAACAGGCACCAGAATAAAAGCCAAGGTAGTCAAGAATAAGGTCGCTTCCCCTTTCAGGTCCGCAGAATTTGACATTATGTTCGGTCAGGGTATCAGCAAAGACGGCGACCTGATTGACCTGGGAGTAGAAATGGGCATCATTAAAAAGACCGGCGCCTTTTTTTCCTACAATGACACCCGCCTCGGGCAGGGACGCGAGAATGCCAAAGAATACCTGAGGAACCACCCTGATATGGCCGAAGAGATTGAGCAGCAAATCAGGGAAAACGCCAGCGCTCAAAAAGAGTTCTCCTCACCAGATGCCGAGGCAAGCTCGGCAGAATAAACTCAACCTCCCATCACCCGAATCCGCAACAGGCTATTCCTAACGGCTAAGTCTATCTTCAATGCCCGAATTTACTCAGAGGATACATGAAGAAGGTCACTTCTATCGAAAGCCAGAAGGCTAAAAGGGGAAGAGTCAATTTATTCTTAGACGGAGCTTACGCCTTTAGCTTAAGCATACCCGTAGCCTCGATGGCGGGCCTTCACGAAGGTCAGGAATTAACGTCAAAGGAGGTGGAAAAGCTTCAGAATGACGACCTCCTTCATCGTTCTCTGAATAGCGCATTGAGATATTTAAGCCCCCGTCCCAGGAGTGAGACAGAGGTAAGAAACAGACTTCGCCGCCAGGGTTACAATGCCGATACTATCCGGCAGGTAATCGACAGGCTCAAAGAACAGAAATTAATCGATGACGCCGATTTCGCTCGATTCTGGCGCGAGAACAGAGAGAACTTCAGGCCTCGCAGCCGCCGTTACATCGAGTTCGAGCTAAGGCAAAAAGGGGTAGACGCCGAAACCGCCACAGAGGTTACGGAGGGGTTGGATGATGAACTCAACGCCTATCGGGCTGCCCGAAAAAAAACGTCTGCGCTTACAGGATTAAACTACCAGGATTTCGCCAAACGCCTGTCCTCTTTCCTCAGACAAAGAGGATTTTCTTACGAAGTGATAAATCGTATCGTAAATCGAGTATGGCAGGAACAAACAAACCGTAATTCAATTAACAACATTGTTTGACATAGAAAGAAGGACCCTAGCATGAACACAATACTGATAATATTAATACCCGTAGCGCTGATTGCCGGCTTAGCGGTCGGCTTCTACATTAGAAACCTGATCATGGCGAGGAGAATACACCTTGCCCGCAAGGATGCAGCCAAGATTCTCGAAGAGGCAACTACCAAGCAGAAGGAGATTCTGCTTGAGGCAAAAGAGGAAGCTATAAAAATTAAGGCGGACGCCGAATCCGAGATTCGAGGACGCCGCTCCGAGCTTCACCGGCAGGAGAGACGAATAGCCCAGAAAGAGGAAAATCTGGACCGCAAGACTGAGGCTATGGAGCGTAGAGACCGTTCTCTGGCTGCCAAAGAGAAAGATGCTGAGAAATCCCAGGCACAGTTAGAGGAATTGAAGCGCAAACAGATCCAACAGCTTGAGCTTATCTCCGGGATGTCCACCTCGGAAGCCAAAAATTTGCTACTGAAAACGGTCGAGGAGGAGACCCGCCAGGATATGGCAAAGCGCATCCGTGAAGTCGAAGCGCAACTTAAGGAAGAGTCGGAGCAGAAGGCGCGTG
>VGNW01000083.1 GCA_016865955.1 Chloroflexota bacterium
TCCCCCTGTGGCTCGCATGCATTATCCTCGGACTCGACGGTGAAACGCCCGAATGGGGGCCGCTCGTTCTTTTCTTTATAACGCTGATGATTATCGGCGCCATCGCCCAGTTCTCCAATACCTACGCCGACCGGGACGAGGACTGGCTGTACGGACCGACAAATCCAATCGTAACCGGCGAATTGGAAGTCAATTTAGCCCGAAGGGCGTTCATATTGCAGAATATCGTTGCGGGCATGTTGCTGATCGCCCTGCTGGTATTCACCCTGAACTACGCCCTGTTTGTGACGATGATAGTCGGCTGGTTCGCCGGGCTGTCTTATTCGGTACCGCCGTTCCGATTCAAGGAAACGGTCTTCCACCCCATCATCTTCGCCCTCGGGCTGGCGTTATTCCCTGTAGTTGCCTGGTTGATTGTGGCGCCGTTCAACGATTTCATTATCGCCTTCGCCGCATTCTTCTATGTCTGGTGCTTCGGATTCGGAATAACCCAGAAGTTCCGCAAGACTCATCTGGCTCTGAATGCCGGCTTGATTAAATTGAAGCCGGGGGAGAACATATACGACCTCAATACGGTCGGCTTCAAGTTAAAGGTGAAAACTGCGATGACCGTAGAGGCTGTAATGCTCGCGGGTTCGTTTATCCTCGTTCCCGTATTCTGGCATCTGGGGATATTCGACTCGACGCTCTCTATCGCATTGCTGGCTTTACCCCTGCCCTTGACCATCCTGGGGTTGTTCCTGCGTACAAAAGACCCTCTCCACAACAGCCCGAAGTGCAACAAGTTTCTGGGGCTGGCGTGGATATTCATAATACTGATACTGTTTGCCACATCGGTTTCGAGCCTCATTCACTGGGGTTTCGCTATCCTTGCCTGCCTCATCTTTATCATCGGTTTCCCTCTACTGGTTAAGCTCATTCACCCCTGGGGATGCAAAGGCCTTGCCGGGAAATAGCATCTCCGCTGTAGCTCCCGCAGCCTCCGAGGAGGGTATGAAAAAACAGACATTAAGCGGCTTATGGAAAGCGAATGTCCCTCCGTTTGTCTGGCTCTGGTCCCCCTTGTGGATCGGCGCTATTATCCTCGGACTCGACGGCGCAGCCCCGGAATGGACGGCTACGGGGATTTTTCTGGCAACGATGGCTGTTCTCATAGCCATAGCTCAATACGCCAACACATACGCCGACAGAGAGGAGGACCGCCTGTATATTCCCAGCAATCCGCTGGTAACCGGCGAACTCACGGCAAAGACCGCCCGCAATGCTTTTATTACGCAGAATATCCTGGCAGGATTACTGCTGCTTGCCCTGCTGCTGATTACCGATAATTATCACCTGATAATAGCGATGGCGGCAGGCTGGTTCGTAGGGCTGGCATACTCGCTGCCGCCTCTCCGGCTCAAAGAGACCATTTGGGGACCCATCCCCCATGCGATAGGGATGGCGCTGCTGCCCATCACTGGCTGGCTGCTGGTCGCGTCTCTGAATAAATTCATCATCGCCTTTGCCGTATTCCTTTTTATCCACGCGCTGGGATTCGAAATAACAAACAAGCTCCGCAAGACATCCCACGCATTGAGTCGAGGTCACATTCAGGACAATCGAAATGTGTACGACGTCAGCACCGTAGGACTGAAGTTAAAGGTTAAGACGGCAACGGGCATAGAGGCGATTACGACTCTGGGGGCATTCATACTGGTTCCCGTATTCTGGCATCTGGGGATATTCGATGTGCCGCTGTCCATCGGATTGCTGACTCTGCCTTTGATATTGACGGTTCTGGTTTTTGTCCTGCGGATAAGAGCCCCTCTTGCCAACGCCCCCAAATGCATGCTTGTTATGACGATGGCATGGATATTCACAGCGCTTATCCTGCTCGGGGTGGCATTGGCGACCCTGTTCCACTGGGGTTATGTCATTCCGGTCTGCATCGGATTTATCGTTGTCTCGCTGCTTCTGGTGCGGACCATATATCCGTTCGGACGCAGGGCATTTACTGCCCCCTGGCTTGAAATATAGATATGAATATTTACCATGCTCACTACAAAGCATAAACATAGCGCGGGTGCTCTGCCACCCGCAGGGATGGGTAGGGGGCAGAGCCCCTACCCTATGACTGAGATTCTTCGCTGAAGCTCAGAATGACACAAAGAGTTCAAATGAAAAGACTGTAATATCAAGAGCTGCCTTAGGGAGACGCACACGTTCTCCGATTTCCTATGGTTTCTGCTCATCGGCGGCACGCCCTATCTTATCGGAGCCATCGCCATAGCCTTTCATTCGATACCCTGGATGCTGGGCTATCTGGCTTTCACCCTCCCCTTCGCATCATCGGAGATACGCTTCCTGTGCAGCCACTGCCCTATTACACACAGCAGAAAGGCAGGACTGTCCGCTGTAAGGCTATGTGGGGTCCGACTAAATGGGCAAAGCCGAGAACCGGCCCGTTGAGCACTTTCGAAAAAGCCATGCTCTATCTCTTCTTCCTGCTTGCCTTCGCCTTCCCCATGTACTGGCTGGCTATGCACTGGGAGCTTCTCGTTCTCTATCTGATAACGATTGTCAACATGGCATGGACTCTGGGAAGATATGAGTGCCCTCGCTGCAGGTTCTTCAATCGCCCGTTCAACCGCGTCCCCCGGAGCGTGAGGGATGAATTTCTGAAGGAAAACGAGGTCGAGAGCTGAACTATGCCCAAAATACGCATCGCGGGCGCCGGCATCGCCGGGAGCTATTTGTGGCGACTGCTGACGAGAAAAGGCATGAGCCCCAACGACATCGAAATCGTTGACCCGGGCTCGAAAACACACTGCGGCATCACGCCGTGCGGCTTCGCCATCACCAGACAATTCTACCCTCTGTGCCGGGAGGTGGGTCTTGACCCGCAGAAGTACGTGGTCAGCATCCCCGGCAGGAGCTACCAGGGAAACATCAGGGTGAGAGCAAAAGGGTATGTGCTCTCTATCGACAAGCCGGCTTTCATCAGGGATCTCCTCGAAGGGGCTAAGGTGCTCCCGAGTCCCAGCAGCGCTACGGTAGCAAGGATTATCGATGCCACGGGCAACGAAAGGGCTCACATCGGGCCACATAGCTCCGACCGTCTCGCACCGTGCATACAGAGGAAGGTCGAATTTTCCAAGCCGGCTCCGATAAGGCAGCTCCCTCACCATGTGGGTTTCGCCTGGGTCATACCTCTAGAGGGCAATTGCGCCCATGTCGGCATAGGGTCTTATACATACGATATAGAAACCATGAAGGGTATTGTGGCGGAGCTGACCGAGGGGACAAAGACTATATGCAGTTGCCGGGGATATATCAGAGTCACCGGACCCATCCTTCCTCTGGTTAGAGACAATGTGTGGGCTGTGGGAGAAGCAGGGGGACTGGTCGACCCGCTGACCGGCTCAGGGATGGTTCCGGCTATGGTTTCAGCCAAACTCCTTACCGAGCACTGGGACGACCCCGCCGGCTATGAAGCTGCCGTTATGAGGGAGTACGGCTGGTTCAGGGAGACACAGGAGATTGTGCGCACGCTGCTGGAGACCAATGAGTTTAAATTCTGGAATTTCAGGCTGTGGAAGAAATACCTCGAGTTTTCCGACCTCGATCCCAGTATAGCCAACCTGATGAACCCCGGACTGATGGGAACCCTGCTGGTAAATACAGCGCTGACCCTATTCCAGCTTCCCAGCGTGTTTCAACTTCTTAGAAGCATGAAGAGGAGTTGAACCAGGGTTGCAGGCGGTAATGATGCTCCAGTGAGCCGCCGTAGGTTCATACCGCATATCGACGAACCCAGCACCCTCGAGGAATTCCCGCATCTCTGCGATGGAATAACACTTGCCTTCGGTAGTATACATGATGAGGACGGAGAACTCCGCCACAGGGAGAGGGCCTGTTTTATCCTCGTTAATATGGGCATCGTGAATAACAATCATCCCCCCTGCCGGCAGCGCTCTAAAAGATTTCGCCAGTAGCTTCCTGACATTAGCCTCTCCCCAATCGTGGAGCACATTCGAAAAGAGGTGAATATCGTAGCCGGAGGGCAATTTATCGAACATGTCGCCGGCTATGACCGAGACTCTATTCGTCATTCCTCTACTCGAAATATAGCGTTCCGCAACCCGGTCGACAGGTGGCTTTTCGAAGACCGCAGTCTTCATACGAGGGTACGCAGAGGCTACGGTGCAGGCATATATTCCCGACCCGCCGGCTATGTCGAGCAGCGACTTATGCCCCGTACAGTCCAGCTTCCGCGCCAGGGCTGGCGCGAGGATAGCGCCGCGGCTGTTCATCGCTGCCGTGAAGCTGTCGGCGACATCGGGTTTCTCCATAGCCAGCACCCATTCTTTCTCGTCCCTGCTGCTGCCCCAGCCTGCCGGCTCCCCGGTTCTGAGAACCTTCAGCATGTTCTCACTGGCAAGCCTCCCTTTTATCGTCTCGAAGTACGGCTTCAAGCTGAAGGGCGAGCCTGCTGTGAGGTATTCTTTCGCCGTCTCGGTCAGGTAGTGCTTCCCGTTCTTCCGGCGGATAAGCCCCATCGCCGCAAAAAGGGTGAGCATTACATCGGCGGGTCGGCGCTCGATCTGGAGTCCTTTGCATACCTGCTCTGTATCCGAGGGGTTGCCGGACAGCCAGTCGAACAGGTCGAGCCACCCTGTTGCGGCAACGAGAAGGTCAACGACATAGATGCTGTCCCGAAGTCGAATCAATGCGGAAGGATCTGTTTTAGATTGGGGGCTGAATTTCTGCTTCATAGGCGAAAATAGAATGTTATTCCGGGTGATTGCTACTTTATGTGAACTGGCTTCCATTGTCAAGGTTTAGTCGAACAAACCTTGAAATGAGGGGGCTTCGTAGGCTATTATATGTGGACTTCCGTTTGTTTATTCTTACGGGAAACTCAAAAGCAAAAGGAGCTAAGTGAAAAGAGACATTACTGAGCAGCTTAGACCCCTATTCTTCCCCAAGTCAATCGCTTTGGTCGGCATCTCCGAGGTATTAACCAACGTAAGCTACCTGTTCCTCAACACCCTGCTCGAGGTGGGGTTCTCTAAAATCTACCCCGTAAATCCCAAAGGCGGTGAGATACTGGGCGTTAAGGTATATCCCGGCATCAAAGATATTCCGGGGGAGGTAGACCTCGCCCTGCTCACCGTGCCCCGCAAGGCAATACCGGGGATACTCAGAGACTGCGCGGAGAAGGGAGTCAAGGGAGCCATACTTTACAGCGGCGGTTTCAGCGAGGCTGGCGCTGAGGGCAAGAAGTTCGAAGAGAAGATTGTCAGAATCGCCAACAAGGGAGTCACTCGGATTATCGGACCCAATTGTGTGGGCACCTACAATCCCTCGGCAAAGTTGATTCCGCAGACTATTCTCCCTAAAGAAAGCGGCCCCGTAGCGGTTATCTCGCACAGCGGCTTCCTGTTTTATTATCTGATTATGCTCATCGCCGAGCGCGGCCTGAAGCCGAGCAAGGGGGTGAGCTGCGGCAGCGACTGCGATCTCACCTGCGTAGATTTCCTGGAGTATTTCGGGCAGGACCCCGATACTAAGGTAATCGTTGCCTATCTAGAAGGGATCAGAGACGGGAAGAGACTGTTTCAGGTAGCCCGCGAAATATCGAAAGTCAAACCCATCATCGTGCTCAAGGGCGCCAACACCGATGCGGGCAGGTTGGCATCGGCATCGCATACAGGCACGCTGGCGGTGCCCACGGCTATCTGGAAAAGCCTGTGCAGTCAGGCGGGGATAATCTCCGTGGACAGCTTCGAGCAGATGATGGATACCATGGTGGCGCTGCATCACCTGCCTAAGGCAAAAGGGAGACGAGTAGGCATCATCACCACACCCGGCGGGCTTGCGGTGACCGCCACCGATATCTGCAACGAGCTGGGGCTGGAGATACCCATGCTCACGGCGAAAACAAAGAAGCAGCTTTCAGGAGTTGCTGAGAGCATCGGCACAAACGTGAACAATCCGGTGGATTTGGGCTTGCTGGCTGCGCTCGACCCCGAGCGCTATATCAAAGAGTCGATTAGAATCGTAGCCCGGGACCCGAACATAGACATGATGTTCGTTGCTTTTACCGGACCTCCCCTGGATGACGACGTCAGGGACAAAAGGATTTCTGACCTCTTGCTCAAGGAGATAACGGAGGGAGGCAAGCCCACCGTGATTTGCGGCTCTATCCCCACGGGTTGGCCCAGGGGCGAGCTACGATTTATCGAGAAAAGCAACGTGCCGGTATATCCCGAGCCGAGGCGCGCCGTCCAAGCCCTAGCTAAACTCGCCCAGTACAGCGAATTCGTGAGGCAGGCGAGATAGGGGTGATAATAGCGATAGCCTCAATTACCCGGATCTGCCGATTCGCCATAAATACAGACTCGATTCCTGCCGGAACGCTTGGCGGCATAAAGGGCTGAATCCGCAGCCTCAACCAACTTGTACCCCTGCTGTGCATCTGCAGGAAAACTCGCAATCCCTATACTCACAGTTAGCTTTTGATTCGGTTGACTTTCTCTTTCCCCTTCAAAAGCTTCCTGCCCGACTACATCGCGCACCCTTCCGGCAATACGGGAAGCATCATCTTTGCCGGTATCGGGGAGTAAAATAGCAAATTCCTCTCCGCCATAACGATACACGCTGTCAAACGCTCGCACGCTTGATTTCAATACGCTTGCCATCTTCTGGAGAACTCGGTCGCCCTTCAGATGCCCATGAAAATCGTTGTATTTCTTGAACCAGTCTATGTCCATCATCAGGAACGATAGCTGCTTTCCGCCCTTCTGGGCAACGGCAATCCCGGCAATTAAATCTACATCCAGTTTCCGGCGGTTGAAACTTCCTGTCAGGCCGTCTTTTGTAGCGATGTCCTGAATTTCAGAATAGAGAAGAGAGCGTTCAATAGCTATCGCAATCTCGTTAGCAAGAAGCTCGACGAACTCCAGATGGTCCTTATCAAATGCGTTTTTGCGAGAGGAATCCAAGTGAATAATACCTGTTACTTCGTTCTTAACAATAATGGGGGCACAAATCAAAGAACGCATGGAGCACCCCGCAGGGACACAAGCAGCAGCGGGACTGTCCAGGACATCCCCGGTGAAAATGCTCTGCCTGGTGGCCATTATGTATTTTATGGCAGGGGTATCCGTTGTGAGTTTCATCTGCCCGAGAGTCTTCGAGAAACCTCTCTCAGCCAGAATTTTGATGTCGTTGCCCTCGATCAACAGAATGGCACAGGCGTCACAACCAACTATGTCGACGAGGTCTCTCACCGCTATGCGTGAAATTTCGTCCAATTCAAGATTTGAACCAAAGCTGTGATGAATTCTGATAATAGCTGTCATCCTTCTAATATCTTCTTCTTTGTTCGGCGAATCCGGCATTTGTCTCACCTCCTCAGCTCCTTTCCCTGATTATATAACTTCTTTGCCTGCGTGTAATACAGGGAGAACAACAGTTCAAACGTTAAAGAGTCCCCCAGATGCCATCCCCGGAAAACCCCACCCCGGCTACAGACACTCCGCAGCTCCAGGCATATTTTTATCCCTTGGTCCGGCAGGCTCACCACGAACGGACTGGCAGCGTATTTTACTTTCGCAGGTTTACCTTCCAAGCTTGCCCAGTACAGCGAATTCGTCAGGACAGCAAAGGCGTAGAGGTGGCTGTATGCTCACCTCAACTTCGTATGGCCAGACACAGCGAGAGCATTCGAATAAGAGTGTAGTTGCCTAATTCATAGGGCTCTGTGCCTGATCTGCCTAAAACACAGTCAACTACACCTCTTTCAGGTTTGCCCTTAGCCTATCCATCTTTGAGTAGGCAAAAGTGCTTGCACGTACTACACGGTCTAAGTTAATAGGACAGGCCAATTTGATTCCATGTGATAAACTTACCCTCTGCCTGTTTGGCACAATAAAAGATAATTCCTGAAATCGCCCGACCTTAACTCAAAAGAACTGCTTTCTTCTACATATTGCGAGATTCTATTGCGATATGTATAATTATTAAACAAAATTAGTCAGCTGAAGTTTTTAACTATTTGTGATATTATTGCTGTGAATCTAGTCAGGTGGGTGGTGTAAAATGGAACAACATCAAGAAGATTTAAGACAATTCACCGCAATTCTAGCAGCTACGAGACAACTAATTGATATCGGTGCTATTAAGGTTAGTATCTTCTTGACCGGCGACGTTAAACTCAGATTCAATCTTGAAGACGTCAAACCAGTAGTTGCGACAAGTAACATAGACCTAGAGCATTTTGAGAAAGTTGTGAGAAACGAAGTTGAGGACATGATGACCGCTGTACTTGCAGGAAGACGGAGCATGTATATGCGAGCAGTTATCGAGAACGAAAAGAAAAAGGTAGAGGCAGCTAAACCACTGGATGAGGAAGCTTTAAAGACTTCCATTTCAGAGCAGATAGATTTGGTCGAGAAACAGCTTATAACTCCTCAAATGAAGCAAGTACTTGCTATTAAAAAAACTTCCAAGACAAATGTTTTCAACAAATTGTCATGGGAAGTCAATGAGAAGCATTTTGATAATGCTGTTTCTCAGGCTATAAGAACAGTATATGCCACTCTCAGGTTAGACCTTCATCGGTCATCTTCTTATGAGCGTATGCCAATATTTTCACCAATTTTTGGGCCTGAAGAAGTGACAACTGTCTTTGATGTAAGCTTAGATGATATTCGGGAACTTCAAGAGACACTAGCCGAGGTTGCAAAGAGGATAGAAGAATGCGAGAAGGAAAAGAGGGGTTGATTATGTCAAAAAGCTTACCTGGCAAAGAACCCGAGATGGCAGAAGACACCCCGACACAGAAAGTAGTTTACTGGAGTGATTTGTCTCAATTTAGTTCTCGCGGTCTTTCTCCCTACTTGGTTAGCTCCTCAA
>VGNW01000084.1 GCA_016865955.1 Chloroflexota bacterium
GCTATTCTGGCAGGGCATCTGGCACACTCTGAGGCTACTGTGGGCTCCGAGAAAATAATGACGGTAGGACGTGACTATTTCCTGCTCAGAAGCAACATCGCCAATCCTGCTTTCGATTATATTGCCCTCGGACACATGCACAGGCGACAGATAGTCGACCATCCTGTGCCCGTAGTTTACCCGGGGAGTTTGCAAAGTATCGATTTCGGCGATGAAGGCGATGAGAAAGGGTTCTACGTGCTACAGATAGATGAGGCAGCGTCGAAGGGAAGACGATTGAAGGATTACACGTTCCATCCGATAAAGACAAGGCGCTTCCTTACCGTAGAAATCGATGCCAACACGGATGACCCTGCGGCCACAGTGCTTCAAGCTATAGCTAAGAAAGAAGTCAAAGATGCTATAGTCCGCATTCATGTCAGGGTCTCAGCGCCGAACGAAGATTTGATTCGGGAGGGTGAGATAAGGAAAGCACTGAAAGAAGCTTATTACTTTGCCATCAACAAAGAAGTGGAGCGTGAGCATCGTACGCGGCTGGGAGGGCAGCCTATCGAAGGAATGACGCCGCTGCAGGCGCTGAAACTATACCTTGAGTCGAAGAAAACGCCCGGGGAGCGCGAAAAGCTGCTCCTGGAATACGGAGAGAGGTTGATTCAACAGTGTTCGGGGCCTGACTAGAAATGTTGCATAATTATTAATTATGTTTACAATATACCAAAAGTCATAATAAGCCGGCGATGAACAACAAAGAAAACAGGCTTTCGCTATCCCGGTTCTTGGGGAAACTCTTCCCCCACAGTCTTCCCCCGCGTCTGCTCATCATTTTCTTTGCCATCATCATCCAGACGGGCGCAGATGTCCTGAGCTGGTACGCCGTCAGTTCCCGAAATCCCGCCATCATCTCGCTTGCCGTAGTTCTCTGGCTTATCTGGTTCGGGCTGATACTTCTCATCGTTAAGCCCTCGTCTGATAAGCTGTTGAGTCCGCATCGCAAGATTTTGCAAATAGTCATTATATTCCTGATTGTAATTTTATCCTTCATGTCCCTTGGAGAAGGGATAGGATTCCACCTGGTTAACACAGGAGTAGTCACAGAGAATGAGATGGCGGAATTTCTCACTGATAGTATCAGCTACAATGACGCCACGGCGCTGAATCATCAGGCTAGTCTTCTACTTCTCAGCGGTGAGAACCCTTATGAAAGTACCACTATTATCGATGCCGTCGAGGAATTCGAGGTGCCCACTACATATCTGACGCCTCTGAAGCAAGGCGCCTTTGCCGATGTTTTTCCCTATCCCACAGAGGAACAACTGGATGAAGTGCTGGACGATGCTAAAGCCTCAGGCAACGTTAAGCCTATGGAATTGGAATCGAAGGTGAGTTATCCCGCTGGTTCGTTTATCTTTCAGGTGCCGCTGGTCGCGCTGGGACTCGAGGATACAAGATGGTTCTATCTCATCTGTGCGATTCTAATGGTTATTGTTATTTTGTGGAAGGCACCTAAAGAATTCCGTCCCATTATATTACTGGCTTTTATGACGAACCTCGTTTTCTGGAATCTCATCGGCACTGGTACGACGGACACTCTTTATGTACTCTTTATTCTTCTGGGCTGGATATTCAGACGCAGAATATGGCTCGCTGCGTTATTCATGGGACTTGCTGCAACTACGAAGCAGATTGCCTGGCTTTTTATCCTGTTTTATCTCATTCTATTGCTCAGAGAGGTTGGCTGGAAACGAACGCTACAATCGCTCGGCATAATTGGAGGCACATTCGCACTTATCAACCTGCCCTTCATATTCGCCGCACCCCAGGCATGGTTCGAGGGTGTAATGGCTCCTGTTCTTGACCCCATGTTTCCCAAAGGAGTGGGGCTGGTGGCTTTCTCTATCGCCGGTATTCTGCCTCCCAGCTCGTTGCTTTTCACAACTATAGAGATTGTTGTTCTGTTGCTGGCTCTGATATGGTATTACTTCAATTGTCGCAAGTATCCCGAAGCGGGATTGCTTCTTGCAGTATTACCCCTGTTCTTTGCTTGGCGCAGCTTCTCCTGCTACTTCTATTTCGCTTCTTTGCTGGTGTTCGGGGCAGTTGCTGTAGGGGAGAAGAACAGAAGAAACGAAACAGGAACTCAGCCTCTACATGCTTCTTCCCTCATCCAGGGCTAACAGTTATAATTGATTCAAGGTGAACCATGATCCCGGAGAAGCTAACTCTCAAGAATTTCATGTGCTACCGTGAAAATGTGCCTTCTCTGAACTTCGAAGGATTCCATGTCGCCTGTCTCTGCGGTGACAACGGTCATGGCAAATCCGCGTTGCTCGATGCAATGACATGGGCGCTTTGGGGAAAGGCAAGGGCAAAAAGCGATGACGCTCTTATACATCTGGGGCAGAGCGAGATGGAGGTGGAGTTCGAGTTCGCCGTCGGGCATAACCGATATCGCGTCCTGCGCAAGCGCACCAGGTCGGTATTGAAGCGCCCAGGACAGCCTGCTCTCAACCTGTTTGTGGCAGGCTCGGAGGGTTTTACCGATATCAGCGGGAACTCTATCAGGGAGACTGAGCAAAAAATTATCGATGTATTGCGTATGGATTATGACACCTTCGTTCACAGCGCCTTCCTTTTGCAGGGACAGGCTGATAAGTTCAGTACCAGCAAACCTGCTGAAAGAAAAGAGGTGCTTGCGAACATACTGGGCCTTTCTCTCTACGACGAAATCGAGAAACTGGCAAAGAACTATATCAAGGAAAGAGAAATCAGTTTTCAGGCATTGACCGGCGATCTAAACAGGATTGAACAGGAATTAGGCAAGAAGCACGACTATGAGTCTGATCTTCAGAGGGTGCAGGCGGATATCGGCATCGTCTCCGCCAGTGTACGAGACCGTGAGTCTGCTCTCAATGCGCTGCGGCAAGCAAGGAAAGCATTAGAGCTTAAGGAGGAAGAAAATAAGCAGATAGACAAGCGAATTGCCAAAGCAAAAGAGCAACTCCAGTACCTGGATGCCAGAACTAAAGAGCATCTCTTCCGAATACAAAAATACGATAACATCCTGTCTGCGTATCAAGCCAATTCGGGCAGTATAAAAGTAAAGCTGAGCGAACTTGTCGGCCAGGAACAGGTCTTAATGGAAAAGAGAGAAAGCGAGAAGAAGCTTGACGGGCAAATACACCTGCTCAACACGACTAACTCTCAACTGGAGAAAGACGGCAAGGAATTACGGGAAAAACTTCAGCTTCTGGAAAAGGGAGATGCGGAGTGTCCCCTATGCGGCAATAAGCTGGGAGTGGAGGAACGGAAGAGGATAGTAACGAACTATGAAAAACAGATAGTTGAGAAAAGAGATTCCTATCGTACCAATGCGGGCGAGATTAAGAGAAAAGACGAGGAGTTGAAAGCACTGGAACAGGAAATCAGGAGAATTGAAACAGCTATTACTTCAGAGAGAACAAGGCTGGAGCGTCTAGCCGGCGATTTGGAGAGACAGCGGGCGGAGGCAGAGGAAATGCTGCCGAAGGAAAAAGAAGCCCTGGGTGAGGCTCAGAAAGCTATGGAAGGGTGGCGCGAAACACTGCGTGAGAGTAGCGAAGAAAGAGAAAAACTCTCTGCGGAGCTTTTGTCTCTGCCCGGTATCGAGAAGGATATCGGCGAAGTTGAAAAGGAACATCGTGAACTCCGGGAACGGGAGTGGAGGTTGATTGAGAATCTCGGGAAACTCCAGGAAAGTCTCCGTCGCTGCAGGCAACTTGAGGAGGAAAAGGTAACCAAGAAAAAAGAGTTGCGCATGGTGGTAGAAGAAAGAAGTATCTATGAGGAACTGGCTCTGGCCTTCGGTAAGAAAGGCGCTCAGGCGCTGATAATAGAAAAAGCTCTGCCTGAAATAGAATATGAGGCTAACAGGTTATTGGGCAAAATGACCGATAACCGCATGAGTCTGAAAATCGAAAGCCAGCGGGATACGAAGAAGGGCGATACCATAGAGACACTTGACATAAAGATAGCCGATGACCTGGGTACACGCGATTACGAAATGTTCAGCGGCGGCGAGGCTTTTCGTGTCGATTTCGCACTGCGCATTGCATTATCGAGACTTCTGGCAAGGAGAGCAGGAGCACCGCTGCCAACGCTTATAATCGATGAAGGCTTCGGCACACAAGATAGTACAGGCAGGGAGAAACTGGTGGAGGCGATAAATTCGATTCAGGACGATTTCGAGAAGATTCTGGTCATCACACACATTGACGAGCTGAAAGACGCCTTTCCAGTACGCATAGACGTTGTCAAGACTGAGGAAGGCTCGACATTCTCATTTAATTGACAAATGATAAATCAATAATAGGCCTTCAAAAACGTTGACAATCCATTAGTTGTTTTGTTATCTTATCTGAGGTCAGGTCAAGGACGTTGTCATTGAGACGAGGTTATATCTTGCCTGAAGCATTCGACAAGCGAGATCTTAAGCATTCCCCGGCACTGCCAATTTATTGGCTCCAACTCAATTTCATCGCTTCTCTACGCTCAGCGAAAATATATGATAATTGCACCCGAGAGGTGAATTTTGGTTAGATTTTCTATAATGCCGAAGGAACCCAAATTTTTCGATCTTTTTGAAAAGAGCGTGGCAAATGTTGCTGCAGCGGCTAAGGAACTGGCAAATCTCTTTGAAGACTACACTAATGTACCACAGAAGGTAGCAAGAATAGTTGAGCTTGAGCATCGCGGCGATTTTATAACGCACCAAATCATAGAACAATTGCACCGCAGTTTTTTAACCCCATTGGACAGGGAAGACATCACGCTTCTCTCGGGAAGGCTCGATGATGTCATGGATTTCATTGAAGATGCCGCCAATGCCATGTTGATTTACGGCATTGATAAACCAACGACACGAGCTCGAGAGCAGGCGGCGATCCTTGTGTCAATGACTGAAGAATTGGTAAAAGCTATACCGTGTCTCCGCAACAGGTCAAAGAACAAGCAGATACTAGAGTATTGCATCGAGATAAATCGCCTGGAGAACGAAGCTGATGCAGTAATGCGCTTCGCGCTCGTCGAGCTATTCGACGGTATGCCTCCTTATGAGGTCATCAAATGGCGTGAAATCTACCAGCATCTGGAAAACGCTGCCGATAGAGGCGAAGATGTGGCAAACGTTCTTGAAGCTGTTGTGCTCAAGAATGCTTAGCTCTCCTATGCCAACTCGGTCTACTTTTCGGTTCGCTGATTCTATCGACTTTGATTTCTGCGACAAGGAGAATCTTCTCTAATCATGGCTGACGTACCGGTGGCGCTCATTGTCGTCATGGTACTGGCTCTTGCCTTTGATTTCTCCAACGGACTCAACGATGCAGCTAATGCTATCGCTACCGTAGTTGGCACACGCGTACTGTCTCCCACTAAAGCCATCCTCATGTCGGCGTGCCTAAACATCGCCGGCGCTTTTGCCGGAACAGCCGTGGCTAAAACAGTCGGCTCGGGAATCATCAAGCCCGAGGCTTTTTCAGACCTTTATGTTCTAATCGCTGCATTATCTGCCGCCGCCATCTGGACCTTCCTTACGAGCTTTTACGGTTTACCTATTAGTGCCAGTCATGCGCTTATTGCCAGCATCGTGGGAGCCGGTATAGCTACTGCGGGCACTGACGCACTAATCGCCAGCGGTCTATTCAAAGTGCTCATAGCATTATTAGTCGCGCCTCTAGCTGGATTCGCCATCGGTTTTGTAGTGATGACCGCTATTAACTGGCTGTTCCGTTCCAGCAATCCCGGAAGAGTCTACAATGTTTTCGGCCGGCTTCAGATACTATCGGCAGCCTTCATGGCTTTCAGTCACGGCAATAACGATGCTCAAAAGACCATGGGGATTATGACAATGGCACTTCTGGTCAGCGGACGCATTCAAGAGTTCGTTGTCCCCTGGTGGGTCATTCTGCTGGCTGCTCTAGCTATGGGAAGCGGCACGGCAATAGGCGGCTGGCGAGTAATCAAGACTCTTGGCATGAGGATCGCAAAACTTCGTCCTGTAGATGGGTTTGCTGCTGAAAGCAGCGCAGCGCTGGTAATCACTGTGGCTTCTCGCCTCGGGTTACCCCTGAGCACAACGCATGTCATAAGCGCTGGCATCACAGGAGTGGGCTCTACCAGAAGACTCTCTGCTGTGAGATGGGGAATAGCGAGGAGCATCCTGCTTGCCTGGGTATTAACCTTTCCCGTTTGCGGCATTTTTGCCTGGGGTGTAGCCGAGATTATTGAGCTGGCAACCTAAGGCCAACAATATTAGGGTAAACCTCCGGAATATTTGCTGCACTCTGCAATTGACCCTCGACACAGCTTACTGTAGAATTATTCTCAAATAGAATCGGGAGCAGGGCGTTGGCAGGGATGAAAAACCGCGAAGAGCTACTTAAAGAAATAATTTCCCTGGAACTACGCATGTTCATGGCTATAGAGCCATCTTCGCCTTCAGTATGTCAGGAGCAACCTGAGGCATTTAAACTTATGCGTCGAGCCAGCTATCAGGTGCTGTCCGGCGAGACATTAGAATCATATTTGAATGACCTGCAAGAAGCTATTGACGAAGGCAGAAACCTTATAGAGTTGAAATACGCCCGAATAGACAATCTTATCAAATCTCTGAGCAATAATCCTCTCATAGAGAAAATTATCGAGGTGGAAGGGAAATGGCTGAAGGAATTGGAAAAGAAATATCCCCTTACTTTTACCAGCAGAGCTGATTTCGCAGCAGGGGTTTATCTGCGCAGCGAACTGGAGACTTATTCCGATAAAACTTTGGAGTTGTATTACAAAGACATTTGTAAGGCTCTGGAGGAAGGCAGAAATCTAACTGCCGAACGTTATACCTTTTTATTCAGGCAAACCGGCTACAACTCGATCGACGACGTGGAGAACGAGCGTAAGAACAAAAGAACATTGTAGCTTCCCGCCGAATCCGGGGCATGGGGCTGTAGCTCAGTTGGGAGAGCGCCTCCTTTGCAAGGAGGAAGTCAGGGGTTCGAGTCCCCTCAGCTCCACCAGACTTCAATCACAAGATAAAACCATTTAATATCTCCAACATAGGACCACGCTGCTTATCGCTTTGAGCTAGTTTTACTAAGGATGTCGGCTCAAGGCCTTCTTTTATTGCTCAGAGACACTAATTCTGAAGTAACAGGTTAAGTCTTTAGTAATCTTTCTATTAATCATAGCAATTATTCTTGAAGTAGCGTATGATGTCGCAGTAGAATATCAAAGGGTTTGAGCTTTACACGTATAATATCGTGGCTTGACTTGATTGCGTATAATGCTAGTAAGGCTGGATTATTAAATCTGTTAACCTGCAAAGGAAAGAGATGAGGGTTATCAAACGCCAACTGGGATTTCTGCTTTATGGAGTTATTTTCTGGCTTCCTATCGGTGTTATAGTCCTGGTTGCTCAACTCATATTAGGTGACTTGGAAAACATCGGTAAAGACTTCCTCAAATTAGTATTTGTTCCCGACAATTTTATCAAACCGGGGCTAGGTATAGTTTTCTGGCTGGTAATTTTCTTCCTCTCCGGTGTGCTGCTTAAGTCAACCCCTGTGGGCGATTTCTTCTCACGTGTGCCAATTTTGGGCACGTTCGTTAGGCGAGGGGGCGAAATAATCACCATTGACAAATTGATAAACCTCACACCATGCCTTTTTTTAATTTCACCGACGTGTATTTCCTATGGCTGGATATTATCAGAAGAGAAAGTCAAACTCGATAATGAAGGTTCTTCTTTTAACCTGATAAATGTATATTATCCCAACGTACCCACTATTCTGACCGGACAAGTCTTCTCTGTGAGAAAAGAAACAGTCATGAAACTTGGCAATCCCTCAAGAGAGGTAATTGACATTTTGCTTTACGGGCTGAGGAGACCTGAAACAATCCAGTATCTTCCCTGGGAAGATGAAACCGCAGAAGAATTTGAGGGAAGAGCCAGACGGTTTGGACTGGGTTGTATCGAATCAGGGCCTACAACGACATGATAGGTAAAAATTTGAAGATACTGTGCTGGAATGTAAATGGTATAAGGGCTGTGAGAGGAAGAGGCTTTCTGGACTGGCTTTACCGGGAGTCGCCGGATATCCTTTGTCTTCAGGAAACCAAAGCAAGTACCGAGCAGCTCGACAAGGAACTGCTTCAACCACGCGGCTATTATACTTACTGGGACTATCCCGAGCAAAGCAAAGGTTACAGCGGTGTAGCTACATTCACCAAGGGAAAACCGCTCAAAGTTCAAAACGGCTTCGGTGCCGGGAAATTAGACGCAGAAGGTAGAACAATTATTGCGGAATACCCCGAATTCATGCTTTTCAATGTTTATTTTCCCAACGGGAAGAAGGACGAGACCAGGTTGCAATATAAGCTCGATTTTTATGACGCTTTTCTCAAAATTGTCGACCCTCTGAAAGAGAAGGGTAGGAAACTCATTATATGTGGTGATTTCAATACAGCCCACAATGAGATAGACCTGGCGCGGCCGAAGCAGAACGAGAATATATCTGGCTTTTTACCCATAGAAAGAGCCTGGATGGACAAGTTTGTTGCTCATGGTTTCATAGATACTTTTCGCCATTTTAACAAAGAGCCCAATCAATACACATGGTGGGACGTGAAATCAGGGGCGCGAGCAAGAAATGTGGGCTGGAGAATAGATTACTTCTTTGTGACAGATAATCTGTTGAAATCGGTGACAAAAGCTTTCATAATGCCAGATGTGTCAGGTTCCGACCACTGTCCTGTGGGATAATTCTGACCAT
>VGNW01000085.1 GCA_016865955.1 Chloroflexota bacterium
TATTGTCATAGGCCAAGCTGGCGAAAGTGGGTCCCTGTATCATCGGCAGAACTCCTTGATTTTGATCTGCCATTATTATCTCATAAATCTATACTTATTCAGAGATTCCCTAGTTAATCACCTTTCAATTACCACACGTGATTAGGGGGTTACTTAGCGGGCGGTGGTCTTCGAATCTCCGATAGCAGAAATGAGTGTTATTTCTCATGTTACATGTGTGCAAGGATATTTTTGCCTCGCTCCTGAGCTCAGGACAAACGTTTACGGAGGGTGCTAATTGGTTAGCCCCTACACGAAAGGAGGAAACAATGAAAGTGCAATAACATTGCTATCTTAATATGTGGGTTCAATGAGTGACTACAGTAACGAAGCACAGATACAAACAAGAGAAAAGCAAAAGGAGAAACATCATGAAGATAGGGAACTTACAATTCAAGGAGTATGCGGCAAAGAAGCCTCTCACCGTATCAACGACTGGTGAATTCCTCAATGCAAAGGAGATCCTAGCACAGCCAACTTTGAGTCTGGGGTCCTTGCACGCATTAAGTACAAATCTGCAATTGAAGCTAGCTTTGGCTCGATATACTTTGGAGCCCGACTTTAAGCTCGCCATAATTGGCGTCGGCGTGCTCACAAAGGATGAGGTTATTGAGCATCTCAAGGCTCAGACTGAGTTTGGTCAATTGGCGCTACAAGCTGAGATGCAATACTGCAACGAACTAATCTCCGCGCTAGTTGCTGGCACGATTCCGACTCGGCCTACAGTGCCGGAGAAACCCATTCCCAAGATACCCGATTGGAAGATAGTGCGGAAATGCGTCTGGCTACGACTTAAAACACGAGCCCTCTTCTGTGAAAACACCACGGATTCGGTAACCAAACCCTTCGCGAACTATCGCATCGAAAACATTCATCCCGTTTTCCAGGCGCGTGGCTTCTCGCTCGTTGTGTTAAAGGATCATGACAATGTGAGAATAAACTTTGTTCCACAGGCTAAGAGTGGGCTCACTGTCTATCTTAGTGGCGTCGGTCATGGCAACTACACCACCTACACGGGACATGGGGGGAATCATATACTAGAAGTGGGGAAATACGACGCCGCTGAGGTTAAGGATAAAGCTATCCATTTCCTTAGTTGTCAGACCGCTGCTCAGCTGGGCCCCGACACCGTGACCAAAGGAGCTAAGTCTTACGCTGGCTACACCGAGAACTTCATCCTTCAATGGAATGATCCGTCAACACCTGCTATAGATGAGTTCCTACTGTTCGCCAAGAGTGACAGTACATTTGACATCATGATGGCCAATGGCAGTACAGCTCAACAAGCCTACGATGCTACTATTCAAGCCTTCAACGCGGCCATTAGCCAAGTGCCAAACACCGTCGCGGCAACCTATTTAACGTGGGACAGAGATCATCTCAAGCTCCACGGGGCACCAACCACAAAAATCCAGCCCTATCGCTGGGTTAAAATCTGCTTCCCGTTTCGGAATCTAGAAAAACAAGATCTGCTGGTCGCGGCAGGCGAGTTTGCGGAATGATAAGGACTTTGCCGGGGGCATGGCTTTTTACAACATGGGCTATGCCCCCGACTGCTTCAAGGTACACTCGTGGCACAGCCTAATTTGCATGTTAGATACCTAACTGGCTTCACAGGGTATTTTCTGAGAAGTCATAACAGCTTGAGCCCTTGCCGCTAGAACGTGTAAAATGTTGACAGTAGTGCAAATATTACAGCGAAGTGTTGAGCTCCGACTAAAGGAGGGCAATTGACCATGCCAATGCCAAAGATAGATGGGCCAAATCTCAAGAAGCCCCTTTGCTATGATCCAGTGCGAAGGAAGTTCATCCTCTATGATGACATAATTGCAGGCAGAGAGAAAATTATCCCTGTGGATACACTTCTAGAGAAGGATTTGAAAAAGCTCGTTATTGAGCGTCATCGGGTTGGCTCAGACTACAGGGTACAAGCGATCAGTGGCCAACTCTTTTCACGCGATGATGTTATCCGCGCAATAGAGAATGATGAACCTTTCGGTCGAATCACATTAGAGGCCGAAAAATCTTATCTACAAGACCTCCTCACTGAGATTCAGAAGAATCTTAAGTAGCTTTTTCTCTATTTCCGCACGAGCTTCTTCTGTTTGTTACATATAATTGCTGATAGAGACAAAAATGTCGAGTTAAAAATCATTAATTCCATTACGAATCCTCTTGGGAAAAAACGCGTGGAAACGCGCTAGAATTAGATTTTCGCCAATTTCTTCTTATTCCTCCCAACTGCTTTCGCTCACATCTCCAATGGTTTCACCTCTCTTTCGCACCACACGCCTTGCAATCACCCGTGCTTTGATGTTAAATACACATCGTATGAATAAAGTAATGTTCGCAGCGGGACTGCTAATAGCGCTTATAGCTGCGCTGCTGGTGGCAATCGTGGGAACAGATAAGCTGGGCTTCTGGCCCATGGTAGCTGTAATCGTGGGAATAGGACTGATAGCTACCTCAAGGGTAAGGATACTGAAGCGGTAGTTCTCATTCCCGCTTATCGGAGGAGGTGCGTTATGGGCAGGCTGCTGGAGACTCCCGACAGGGCGGTGGTGAACGGGCTGGTGCAGTTCGGACGCTTCGCCAAGCCGTTCCGCGAGTTGAACCTGCTGGACGCCCGCTGCGGCACACCCCGACTCTGCGGGCTGCGGCAGCTCCGCCTCAAGGAGTGGGTGCACTTCGCTCTGATTCATCCCGACTGGTATCTCAGCATGGCGGTGGTCGATGCCGGCTTCATGGCGACCTCCTGGCTGCATTTGTTCGACCGACGCAACCGCAAAGCCTTCGAGCACACGCACAAGCTGCCGCCGTGGAAGTTCCGCGCCCCGGCGAACGTACTGAACCATTCCGCAGAGTTCGAGACGCGCGGATACCGCGTGTCAGTGCATAACCACGTCGCAAACCACATGCATCTGCTTCAAATCGAAGTCGGCGCACAGCGGTCTCTGCCCCCGGTATCGGGCACGGTTACGCTGCACGAGGACCCCGCACGCACGCAGCCTCTGGTGGCGATGCTGCCCCTGGCACCGAACCGACCCATGTTCACCCACAAGTCTGCTTGTCCGGTCAGCGGCTCGCTGGAGATAGCAGGACAAAAGGTGGAGTTCGCCCCGAGCCGCGATGCAGGGCTGCTGGACTACCATAAGGCATATTACCCGCGCCAGACCTTCTGGAGATGGGCTACCTTCGCCACCATCGACTCCAGCGGCAACCTGCTGGGGGTAAATCTCACGCATAACGTGATAAAGGACGACGAGCAGCTCAACGAGAACTGCATCTGGCACGGGAACTCGCTCTCGCTGGTGGGGGCAGCCCGCTTCGATATCCCCAAGAACCCCATGCAGCCGTGGCGGATTCGCACCACCGACGGAGCCGTGGAGCTGGAGCTTGCCCCGCAGGGACTGCGCCACGAGCGCGTGAACCTCGTGCTTGCCGGCTCAGCCTACAACCAGCCGTACGGTCTGTACTCCGGCACGCTGACGGATTCCGCAGGCAGGAAGCGTATCGTAGATAAAGCCTTCGGCATCGCCGAGGACCATACCGCAACCTGGTAGGCTGAAACGACACCCGAACGCTCGCGCAACGTAGCTAAACTTGACAAGTCGTAATTCGCTGATATAATTGACATAAATAACCTGCCCAAAGTTTGCTATTCCCCGACCTGTTCTAGTACGCAGGCATTCCCCAGGCCATGGATGATCAAACTCCAATCAGGTATAAAAAAAGGAGGTCATCCATGAGCTTCACGGATAAAGCTCTAACGTGTTCGGATTGCAAAACAGGCTTTACCTTTACCGCATCCGAGCAAGAGTTTTTCGCTTCCAAGGGCTTCGTCAATGAGCCCGGGCGTTGTCCTGCCTGCCGCACCGCCAGAAAACAACAGCGCGGTAACGGATATGGCAGCAGAGACGGCGGCAACTACAGACAGCAGAGAGAAATGCACGCTGCTGTATGCGCCTCTTGCGGCAAGAACACGCAGGTCCCCTTCGAACCCCGAAGCGGGCGCCCGGTGTACTGCTCTGACTGCTACTCAAAATCGAGGCGGTAGAATCAGGGGAGGCTTTTAGCTTCCGCTCTATCGAATCGGTGTGACGGGTTAGCCGGGGAAATAACGGGCTGTTGGGAATGGTGCCCGTTTCCTCGCGGTTGCCCACCTTGAAGAGCCCACACAGGCGTGGTGTCTTCGGATTGAGGAGGTTGAGATGGAGAATGAGCAGGGAACATCGAATAGCAACGGCAGAGAGTGCATCCATTACTGGTTACTCGATGAGAAGAATCACGGCGTCTGCAAGAAGTGCGGGGAAGCCAGGCAGTTTTGCAGTTCATGGGGCAGCATCCAAAAAGCATGGAGTTCCAAGCCTAATAAGGGGAATCCCGCCGTTTCGGACGTCAAGAGCTGATTTGCTCCTTCTTAGTACCCCCCACACCTCTACGCCACTTTAGCTTCCAATTCCGATTGTCCGCGACAGCCACTCGTATCCAGGGCCAAGCGCATCTACCCTCCGCAATATAAAGCGTGCTACCCACTCCTCAAAATGTAATCATTTTGTAACATTTTCCCTGCCGATTTTAGGATTTGTTGATTTCAGCGGTTTATACTTGTAGCTTTCCGCAGGGACGGTTCGGCGGGCGACATCGGTTGCTCTCGGGACAAAATGCAAAAAGCAGGAGGTGGCGGCATGGTCGGTACAAAGGTTCTCAGGGAGTTTGGACTGTTCAGGGGGCTGGATGACGGCGATTTAGCCGGGATAGCAGAGCTTTGCCAGGAGCGCCCTATGAAAAGCGGCGAGGTTATTTTTTCGGAGGGCACCAGGGCGCAGTATCTGCATCTCTGCCGCAGCGGCAAGGTGGAAATCGTGATACGGGTTCGAGAGCCCTGGAACAAGAATGTCACGGTGCATACGGCGGGGCCGGGGGAACTTTTCGGATGGTCTGCCATGGTGGCGCCATATACCTACACCGCGTCTGCTGAGGGTACGGACGACGGCGAGGAAATCCGCATTATGGGCGCCGATATGCTGAAGCTGTTCGATAAGAATCCCCGGGTCGGGCTGGTGGTCTGGAGAAATCTCAGCGCCGAAATCAGCGCCAGGCTGACCCAGACCAGACAGAGGTTGAGCACGGAATGGCTGACCGCCGGAGTGCCATCGACAAGCGGCGCCAGTACGTGGGGAGAGCCTAAGAGGAGATAAGAGAAGAAGAGGCTGGCAACACCTGAAGAATCGAACCTTGATGAGGAGGTGGAGAATGGTACAGGTCGATGTTTTGAAACAGGTGCCCTTTTTCTCCGGTGTGGACAGGAGCGTCCTGCAACAGTTAATTCAGGTCGGCTCGCTGCGCAGCTACCGCGCCAACGAGCTGTGTTTCATCGAAGGCGAAGATGCGGAGAATTTCTATATTCTGTTGAGCGGCAGGGTCTGCCTGGAGCGCCGACTGCCCTTGCACTGGGTTCACGAGGTAGTCCCCATCCATATCGTGAGCGAAACCGAGGTGTTCGGCTGGTCTGCCCTGGCGGGGCCCGGTCATTTCACCGCCTCGGCGCGCTGCAAGACAGATTGTGAAGTGATTGCCCTTAAGGGCAGAGCCCTGCTGCGCATTCTGGACGAAAATACCAGCGCCGGGCATCTGGTTATGAAGAGGCTTGCCGCTATCGTTGCCTCGAGGCTGTCGGAGACCAGCGAAAGATTGCTGCGCGAGATGGCGGATTTCGAATGCTGGCGGGTTATGTAGGAAGGGTGAAGTGACCTCGCCTTAGCTATGCCGGTTACTCCGACCAGATGCCGCGCGCGGCGGCTTTAGCCTCCGCCTCCAGCAGCTCCAACTGCCACTGGTATCTGGTGTCGGGCGGGTAGGGTACAGCCTCGGCATAGCCCAGGCGCACCAGCTCGCCGTTCACGAAAAGACCGTCCACATAGACATAGCGCAGCAGCCTGTCGTACTTATCGGTGTAGCTGACATCCCGCTCCAGCGTGACCAGCTTGCCCTCCACCAATTCGATGTTCTTTGCTTTAGCCTCTGCGCCGTAAGGCTCCACCTGCGGATAGGTCTCCGGCGTGTCTATGCCGATGTATCTAACACGCTCGCCGCCGGCGATCTCGATGGTGTCGCCGTCGATGACCCGCACCACACGAACCTGTCCCTCGGTGACAGGCACGCAGCTCACCAGAAGGGCAACGACGAACAGAAGAATCAGAAGTTTTTTCATAAGTCTATTTCATGAAGAGCTTGTCGAGACCTTGCCACAGACATTATGAACGGTTTTCCTGCAGCGACTATTTTCTTATGTCTTTGCTTCGTCGTCCTTCCCATTTAGGGAAGGACGACGAAGCAATCTCCTCGTGCCGTTATTATATATCAGGTACGGCGAGATTGCTTCGCTTCGCTCGCAATGACATATTAATCTTTCCCTTTTTTTCTTAATTCTTCTGAGGATGTTATCCTGCCTATTTCAGCCGTTGTTCGGGGCGAAGAGGGCTTGCAGGTTGGTGCCGGGGGAGCCGTCGTAGCTCACCTTGCCGCTGTTGAGCACGATGACCCTGTCGGCGAACTGCGCTACCAGATCGAGGTCGTGGGTGGTGAGCAGAACGCCCTTGCCTCCCGAGGCAATCTCCTTCAACAGACGGAAGAACGACTGCTTGGCTATGATGTCCAGCCCGTCCAGCGTCTCATCGAGGAGCAGGAACTTCTTCTCCTGCGCCAGCGCGAAAGCCAGCCAGGCGCGCTGCTGCTCGCCTCCGGAAAGCTCCTCGACACGGCGCTGCGACAGCGCCTCTATCCGGCATCGGGATAGATACGAGTTCACAGCATCACGCTCGCTTTCATTCAAGCGCCACCAGAGCGCCCTCTTATCCGGTTCATACTTCCCCAGGGCGACAAGCTCAAATACTGTGAAATGCGGCGGCGGCTGAACATCCTGCGGGATGAGGGAGAAGTAACGCGCCACCTCTTTTTGAGAAAGAGTAGAGGAATCGCTGCCATCGATAAGGAATTTTCCTGAAGCGGCTTTCAATTCCCCGGCAAGGAGGCGCAGCAGGGTGGTCTTGCCGGCGCCGTTGGGTCCGACCAGGCAGGTCAAAGCGCCGTCCGGAATAGCGGCGGTTACATCGCTGAGAACGCTTTTATCGTTTCTGATAAATGACAGTGCTTCCAGGTTCACTATCACAGCACCCGCCTCGCTACATAAATCATCAGCGGAGCACCTATCAGCGCCGTGACCAGACCCACAGGCACCTCCGAGGGCATGAACGCCAGCCGCGCCGCCTGGTCGGCGAACAGGGTAACCGCGGCACCCAATGGTATGGAGATAATGAGTATCGCCCTGATATCATGCCCGACGAGCAGCCTTGCCAAATGCGGTATCAGCAAGCCCACGAACCCGACCAGCCCCGCCACAGCTACGGCGGCTCCACCCAGCACGCCTGAGGCTGCGATGGCGATAGCGCGAGTCCTCTTCGGCTCCGCGCCCAGATTGGCAGCCACTAGGTCTCCCAGCGCCAGTGCATTCAGCCTGCCCATCACGGGCAAAGCCAGCACCAGCCCTATCCCGAAGAAAGGCAGGGCGGGGACTATATCTGACCAGCCCCGGTTGGCGAAGCTGCCCCCGATGAAGCTCAACGATTGCTGGCTGAACACCCTGGCTTCAGCTAAAATTCCGGTCGCTACTGCGGCAGCCAGAGCGGAGAGCGAGACGCCGATGAGGGCGAGGCGCGCCGGCGAAATACCCTGCCTCGAAGCGAAAAGCGCGATAGCGCCCGCTCCGATCAGCGATGCCGCGACCGACAGCGCAACCAAGCCCCAGCTTCCTGTCCGCAGCGTGCCCGCCATCGCCAGCGCCTGCACCACGGCAGCACCGCCTCCCAGCCCGAACAGCTGCGGGTCTCCCAGCGGGTTGCGGGTCGAACTCTGGAGCAGGCAGCCCGATACTCCGAGGCAGGTGCCTACCAGCAGGGCAGCGATTACCCGCGGCATGCGCAGGTCCCACACCAGTATGTGCGCCGAGGCGTCGCCGCGCATCAGTATGGCCGAAAAAAAGCGACTTGCGTCGAGCTTAACAGGCCCCAGCGCGGCGCCTATCAGCACACCCGCCACCAGTATCAGGACAAGCACGCCGATGACGATGAAAAATCGCCTCACTCGCTACCCTCATTTATCAGGCGCAGCATCTCCTCAACCGCTTCGGCAATTCGCGGCCCCTGCGCTTGCAGGAACAGAGCGGGGTCAAGCTCCACTACATTCCCCGCCTGCACCGCCGCCATCTGGTTGAAGCCGGAGATTTGCGCCAGCGACGCCGACAGGCGCGGCGCTGGCGGGGGCGCCGGAGTGATGGTAAAGACTATGTCCGCAGCGCTGGTGAGAGCCTGCTCCGAGGTGAACAGGGTAAAACCGGTGATGGAGAAGTTGTCGGGCATGCCTGCTGCCGGGTTGCCCAGCCCGAGCAAAGCTGCCACAGTTCCCGGGTAAGACTCGGGCTTTGCCGCATAGATATTGCGCTGCGCATCGGAGATAAAGATGAGGACATCCACGCTTACCGTGACACCGTCCTGCGCCGCTGCAATCCTGTCCTCGATTTCAGCGAATGCCTGCGCCGCCGCATCCTCCATGTCAACGACTTCCCCTACCAGGGTCAGGCTCTGCTCGATGTCGTCCAGAGAGGCAGCGCGTACAGCCAGTACGGTCATGCCGAGGTTTTCCAGGGC
>VGNW01000086.1 GCA_016865955.1 Chloroflexota bacterium
GGGTTTAGTCGAATGTTGCCTCAGCTTAGACAGTATTTAGCAAAAGTTACATCTTATTCCAAACTGGACCCGGAGGCTGAAGACGATGTCTGCCGGGAGTTGCAGACCCATTTCCAGGATGAGATAGAGGAGTTGCGTAAGGACGGATATTCCGCTTCAGAGGCGGCAAAGGTAGTGACCGAGAGATTCGGGGCAGCCGAATCCGTCGGCCGCCAGATGTATGAAGTTTACAGCAAAGGGAGCCGCGGACAGGCTCTGCTCGCTGCCGTTCCCCATCTTTTGCTGGCTATAACTTTCTTCTTCCATCTCTGGCAGAACGTCCTCTGGCTGGTCGCCATCGCGCTGGCGATTGTGGCTGTGGCTATGTATGCCTGGCGTCACGGCAAGCCGTCGTGGTCTTACTCCTGGATGGGTTATTCCCTGGTACCTCTGCTCGTGATAAGTTTCCTGTTCCTGTTTGCAACCGGTCAAATCCTGTCCATCTATGTCTTCAAAGGCAGCCTGTTATGGCTCGTCATACTGGTTTATATCCCTGTAGCTTTCTGGATAACCGGAGCTGCCGTTATCAGCGCCATCAGAAGAGACTGGCTTTTTGCCTCTTTCATGCTGCTCCCGTTCCCTATAATCGTGGTATGGCTGTTTGCTCTGGAGCAGGACGTCGGCCTTATGGAGTATAGCAATGGAAGCTTTCAGGCTATAGACCGCGGCATTGCCATTACCTTCCTGGCGCTGGGAGCATCTGCCGGGGCATTTGTCCGCTTGAGGCAAAGACTGCTCAAAATCGGAGTGCTCACTATCGCAACGTTACTTATACTGGGGATGGTCTGGCGCTTCACCGAAAGCGGTCTTAATCCCGTTATCTCCTTTTTTGTGTCTTTCTGTTTGGTGTGTTTCTTACTGAGCCCCGTATTGCTGCAAAGCAAAGTGGAGCGCTTCGGCAAAAAAATCGAAGCCCGGTATGAATCGTGGCTGGGACACGCTGCAAAGAAAACTTAAAGGCAGGAAGATTTAAATTTCAAAAAAAGGAGGGGGTACGCAAATGGCCGTTCAAAAGAAGGCAAGGAAGGGGTTCATTGTATCTATCATTGGGTTGCTGCTCGTAATTCTGGGAGTATTGTGGCTTGCCGTAATTTTCCCCTGGCTGGATAAAGTTCCCACGGACTATGCGCGTTCGTATTACTTCGATGGCTCGTACCAGTTTTTTACTCAGCAGGGTAACGTTACAATCCCGATAGCACAAACTCTGGCTCAAGAAGCAACTGGAACGGAAGGTAATGCGCTGCTCATCCACGAGGTTAGAACTGTCAAGAACGCTATTACACAGGAGAGTCTTGGCCCCCAGTATAACGACGAAAGCACTCTCGCAGTGGACAGACATACTCTTGAGTTCGTGAAAGAGATCGATGAGAGACAACGGGAAGGGCAATGGGGTCCTCCCAGAGGTTTGGGAGAGGGGGACAGCTTCGATCTATGGAATGCGGGCGCTAACAAAGCGCTGGAAGCCAAATATGTGCAGGAATATGAGTTTCGCGGTATGAAAGTGGTGCTTTTCCGAATAGACGAGACCAATATACCGATTGGCAAAAACCCCCAAACTCAAATGGACATGTATCTCAGCACCATTATCGACCTGACGATAGACCCCAAAACCGGCACCGTAGTCGAGCAGGATAGCGTCACCACTACCAGCATAGATATGATGGGTCAGAAGATACCGGTTCAGATTTCAAAAGTTCGCTACGCTGAACAGACGATAGTCGACCTTATGGATGTTGCCAAGGATGCACAGGGTATGCTGATGTGGTTTGAGACAGTTATCCCCTGGCTGCTGATTGGCATCGGCGGTATCATGGTCGTCATTGACACACTGTTCCTCGGGAGAAAACAGGGGAAATAGCTCGGATAGGTCGAATGCTGGCTGGGTTAATAACGCTTCAATGCTTCTAATTGAGGCGATAGGAAGGGTATTTAACAAATAAATATAATCGGATTATGAAAAAAGTTGCAGTCATAACTGATAGCAGTGCCTGCGTGCCTCAGGAGGTAGTAACAAAGTATGGCATACATATACTGCCATTGATACTCATCTTTGAGGCCCGTTCCTATCGGGACGGAGTTGACATAACATCGCAAGAATTCTACGAGCTGCTCAAGAAGTCCAAGAAGCTCCCGACAACCTCGTCGCCCTCCCCCGGAGAGTATTTTGAGGCATTTCGCAAGTTGGGTAAACAGTTCAACGGGATTCTTTGTATCACTCATCCGCCCCACCTAGGGATGGGGTTCAGTTCGGCTACCAAAGCAAAGGAGATGGCTAATGAAACCATACCCGATGTTGGGATAAATATCCTGCCCTCCCGCAGCCCGGCGATTGCTGAGGGATTCATAGCTCAGGCGGCGGCTCAGTCCGCTGCCTCGGGACATAATCTGGCTGAGGTAACCCGAGAAGCACAGAAAATGATGGATAGGGTACAGGCGATATGTCTGCTGGATACTCTGTATTATCTGGCAAAGGGAGGACGCATCCCCAAGGCGGCGGCGTGGGCGGGCTCTTTATTCAAGATAAAACCTATACTCGATGCCACTGGCGATGTCCGTTTGATAGAGCGGTGCCGCACCAGGGAAAGGGCGTTACATAAGCTTCTCGATATTATGAAGCAGCGCACTGACGGTAAGCCGGTCTGTGTCAATCTGATGCATGCCAACGTTCCTGAGGAAGCTGAGGCACTTAAAGCCGAAATTCTATCGAAGTTTGTCTGTCAGGAGTTTTATGTCACCGATTTTACGCCGGTAATCGGCACTCATACCGGACCGGGGTTGATCGGACTGAGTTTTTACGCTGTAAATTCGAGGTAATGCCTTTAAGAGGTTAATTATCATAGGAGGATGCCGCCATTAGTCGTATTGCTGTTGTTACGGATAGCGTAGCTTGCTTACCTAAAGACTTGGTGGAGAAGTACTCTATCAGGGTTGTACCGATAAATCTGGTTGTGAACGGAAATGTTTACCGGGATGGCGTTGATATATCGCCAACGGAAGTTTACCGTTTTCTGGAAACAAACAAGAACACGCCCACAACTTCCTCTCCCACCCCCGGCGACTTCCTGAAAATATATGAACAGCTTGCCGATTCTGTAGATGGAATCGTCTGCGTGACGATATGTTCGGATATAAGCATGATGTACAATTCGGCAATAGAGGCGAAACAGATAATTCTGGAGAAGAAACCTAAGCTTGCCATAAATGTTGTGGACTCTCGTACTGCCGGAGGAGCTCAGGGATTTATCGCTCTGGAGACTGCCAGGGCTGCCGACCGGGGTGAGGACCTGGCGGCAGTGACGCGAAGGGCTGAGCTTATGATACCGAAGGTGCACATGATAGCTGTTCTGGACACCCTGTACTATCTAGCGAGGTCGGGTCGTATCCCCAAGATAGCCGCCTGGGCTGGCTCGATGCTGAAAATCAATCCGATACTCACCTTTGCTCACGACGGCATCGGCATGCTGGAAAGGGCCAGAACCAAGCCGCGCGGAGTGCGTCGCCTTGTGGAGATTATGGAGCAGAGGATGAAGGACAAGCCGGTGCATGTTAATATAATGCATGCCAATGTAATTAAGGAAGCGGAAACTCTGAAGGAACAAGTGGAGTCGAAATTTAAATGCGTGGAACTCTATATAACCGATTTCGCTCCCACCATGGGCGTTCAGGCTGGTCCCGGTACTCTGGCGCTCGCTTTTTACAGCGAGGAGGAAAACGATGTGGCATGAAATAGCGTTTGCCTTCGGGGCATATATTCTCGGCTCGTTTCCCCTGATGTATCTCATGGGCAGGCTTCATGGCATAGACCTCAGAGAGTACGAGGATATGCATATAGCTACCTGGAGGAATGTGGGACGCGTGCAGGGTTTTATCGGCGTGGTCTTCGATTTCGCCAAGGGGGTTATCGCGGTTTTAATTGCACGGGAGGTATTGCATTTCAGCCCCGGCTGGGTGGCGGTAGCCGGCGTTGTCGCAGTGGTCGGGCAGATGTGGCCTGTCTTTCTCAAGTTCGATGGCGAGAAGGGAAACAGCACGGGGCTGGCTATGTCCGGAGCCCTGGCGACCTACGCTATGCTGATAGTTTTAATACCAGTGACCATAGGATTCGCAGTGAGAACGATTCCCAGATTTCGCCGGAAGGACCAGACGGTTAATGAGAAGCTTAAATTCGGTGGCCCCCCCAGCTTAAGCTTGCCGCTGGGGATGGCAATCGCCTTCGCTGCCTTGCCGCTCGCTGCCTGGCTGGTGGGACAGCCGCTGGATGTAGTTTATGCCTGCGTGGCTCTCTTTGTATTGATCCTGCTCAGAAGAGCAACTGCCGGTCTGAGTGCAGAGATACGTCAGCCCTCATGGAACAGCACTATGTTGCTGAATCGTCTTCTATTCGATAGAAGCGAAATATAACGGAGCTGTGAGGCAGACAACGTTTAAACGCTGTCTGCCTCTTTTTTGATAAGTGGCACGTTTTGCACTGCAATAAGAAGACGCAATGGGGAATGCAGAGCAAATAGTAACCGATGCACGGCGACTGAAACAAAGCCTGGGCAGACTTCCGGAACCCGTAGTTCACCCCGTTCTCATTATTGTCAGCGGACTTCCGGGGACAGGCAAATCGTATTTCAGTCGTAAGCTGGCGGAGCAGTTGCCCAGCGTTATAGTGGAAAGCGATGCGCTGCGGAAGGAACTCTTCCCTGTCCCCGTTTATAGCGCTGAGGAAAGCCAGCGTCTTTTTTCGGCTTGTTATCATCTCATAGAGGAACTGCTCAGCAGCAGTATCTCAGTTATCCTAGATGCTACGAACCTGGTAGAGTATCACAGGGAATTTCTGTATCGTATCGCCGAGCGTCTTAAAATCAAGCTCATCATAGTCTGGGTGCAAGCCCCGAAGGAACTTGTACGGCAACGCCTTCAAGGTAGGGCGGAGGGCGCTGACCCTCTGGATAAATCGGATGCCGACTGGAGCATCTATCAAAGGATGAGAACAAGGATGCAGCGTATCCGGCGCAACTACTTCTCCGTAGATACTTCACGGGATATCAGCCCGGTTCTCGATAAGATTGTGCGTGAAGCCAAACGCTGAGAATTTCTTATTATTTCCTCTGAAGCCTCCATAAATTCTTCAATCTGACGAAAAAACCGTTTGCCCGTCATATTCCTTTGTGCTATAGTTAGGGTTCAGACGATGCTATGTTTTAAGGGGGACGAAAGTGTACGACGAGTTGAAGGTCTTCTCCGGAAATGCTCATCCCAAGCTGGCTCAGGCGATTGCCGATTATCTGAGCATTCCCCTGGGCAAGGCTGAGGTATTTGAGTTCAGCAACGAGAATATTTTTGTGAAAGTTCTGGAGAACGTGCGCGAGCGGGATGTTTTTATAGTGCAACCTATCTGTAGCCCCGTTAACAAGAACCTTATGGAACTCCTGATAATGATCGATGCCATGAAGCGCGCCTCGGCAGGCAGAATCACGGCGGTGCTGCCTTATTATGGATACAGCCGGACCGATAAGAAAGACCAGCCTCGCGTCCCCATAACGGCACGTCTGGTAGCAGATTTGATAACCGTCTCCGGAGCCAATCGCGTTCTGACTGTGGATTTGCATGCCGGGCAGATTCAGGGTTTCTTCAATATACCGGTTGACGAACTGACCGCATTATATATTTTGAGTGATTATTTCAAAGAGAAGTCGCAGGACAACTTTGTGGTAGTAGCCACCGATATCGGTATTACCAAGAGAGCGCGGGATATCGCAGCCAGGCTGCATGTGCCACTGGCTATTGTAGAGAAGCGCAGAATCGGCAATGTGGATAAATCGGAGACACTCACCATCATCGGAGAAGTCGCCGGCAAGCGGGCGCTGCTTGTGGATGACGAGGTGGATACCGGCGGCTCGCTTACCAATGCCGCCTCGGCTTTGAAGAAGTTCGGTGCCACAGAAGTCTATGCCTGCTGCACTCATGCTATCCTTTCCGGGCCTGCTGTGCAGCGCATCGCCTCAAGTCAGCTAAAAGAATTGGTTGTTACAGATACCGTCCCTGTGCCCGATAATAAACGGGTTAATAAAATCACGGTGCTTTCGTTGGATTCTTTAATAGGAGAGGCGATACATCGTATCCACGCCGGTCTCTCCGTAGGCGCTATGTTCCAGTAGGCGCTCGATAGGTTTAGATGGGAGTTCTTGAACCTAAACGGGATTTGGCGGAGTGTAAGGCAGGGCAAAATTCGATTCAGGGGGCATCTTGCGAATTGAGAGAATAATCTGGATTGGTAAGTTCGTTGAAAAAATCTATAGCAAACATGGTGTTATTGTAGATGAAGTCGAAGAGATTCTGTTATCAAAACCACTGTTTCGGCGAGCGCAGAAAGGTCGCGTTGAAGGCGAAGACTTATTTTTCGCCTATGGGAAAACCTATGCAGGTAGACACTTATTTATCGTATTTGTTTTAAAAGAGGGGAATGTTGGAATTGTAATTAGCGCTCGTGATATGACACGGCGCGAGCGGAGGTACTACGATGCGCACAAGAAAAAAGCTTGACCGAATACCTGAAGAATTCGGGACTTACGAGGAGGCAGCTGATTTTTGGGAGAAGCATGATAGTGCTGATTACGTTGACTTATTGGAAGATGTGGAAATAGATGTCAATCTTCCTGAACGCCACTACGTTATCGGGTTGGACAAGAAGACGGCGGAGTTGCTACTGAACAAAGCCCAGGAGAGAGGCATAAAACCTAATCGGTTAGCCAGCGAACTTCTCCAGAAGACACTTACTCGAAGCAAGTGATATCACGCTGAAACATAAACAAAGAGATATCCTGTAATGTTTAAACGACTGCTTAGCTTTATCGGCGATTCCAACGAGAGGGAGCTCAGGCGGCTTCAACCGACTGTAGATAGGATTAACACCCTTGAGCCTCAATTCGAGAAGCAGAGCGATGATGAACTGAGGGCAAGAACTACTGAGTTCAAGGCACGTCTCGCTGAGGGCGAATCGCTCGATTCTCTGCTCCCCGAGGTCTTCGCTGCTGTCCGCGAAGCTGCCAAGCGCACCATAAAGCAGCGACATTTCGATGTGCAGCTAATGGGCGGCATTGTCCTGCACCAGGGCAGAATTGCTGAGATGAAGACAGGAGAGGGCAAGACGCTGGTCGCCACTCTGCCGGTAAGCCTGAACGCGCTGACCGGAAGGGGCGTGCATGTAGTCACGGTGAACGACTATCTGGCAAAGCGTGACACCCAGTGGATGGGCTCTATTTATAACGCGCTGGGCATATCAGTGGCGTGTATACAGCATGAAGCTGCATTTCAGTTCGACCCTTCCTACGAATCGGAAGACCCCAGATTGAAGCACCTGCGTCCGATTACCCGCCGGCAGGCATACGAAGCAGATGTGACCTACGGCACCAACAACGAGTTCGGCTTCGATTACCTTCGCGACAACATGGTGGTCGACCTCTCCCAGTGCGTACAGCGTGAGCTGAACTATGCCATTGTTGACGAAGTGGACAATATCCTCATAGATGAAGCGCGCACCCCGCTCATCATCAGCGGAGCTGCCGAGGATGCGACACAGAGATATTATACCTTTGCTAAATTGATTCCCCGGCTGCGGCAGGGTGAGGACTATGTTCTGGAGGAGCGGACGCGGTCTGTCACGCTGACCGAAGTCGGACTGGGCAAGATGGAGCAGTGGCTGCATGTGCCCAATCTTTATGACCCCGCTAACTATGCCCTCACCCACTACATTGACAATGCTCTCAAGGCATACGTTCTGTACAAGAAAGACCGCGATTATGTGGTCAAGGACGGCGAGGTAATTATTGTCGATGAGTTCACCGGTCGGCTCATGCACGGTCGTCGCTATTCTGAGGGGCTGCATCAGGCTATTGAAGCGAAGGAGGGCGTCAAGATTCAGCGCGAGAGCGTGACCATGGCGACTATCACCTTCCAGAACTACTTCCGCATGTATGAAAAACTCGCCGGAATGACGGGAACCGCTGTCACCGAGGCGGAGGAGTTCGACAAAATATACAAGCTCGATGTAGTGGTGATACCTACTAATAAGTCTTTGATTCGAGAGGAATACAAAGACCAGATATACAAAAACGAAGAATCTAAGTTCCGGGCAGTGGTCAGGGAAATCGAACAGTATTATAAAGAAGGGCGCCCTGTGCTGGTAGGAACGGTATCAATCGAGAAATCGGAGCACCTGAGTCAGATGCTGCTGAGGCAGGGCATTCAGCATCAGGTTCTGAATGCCAAGCATCATGAGAAAGAGGCAGCCATAGTAGCGCAGGCGGGACGTCTGGGAGCGGTAACCATCGCCACCAACATGGCTGGCCGCGGCGTGGACATCATTCTGGGCGGCACCACGGACGAAAGAGGTCGTGTGGAATGGGAGGAGGAGCACAATAAGGTAGTACAGCTCGGCGGTCTGCATGTCGTCGGTACGGAGCGACATGAAGCCAGGCGCATTGATAACCAGTTGCGC
>VGNW01000087.1 GCA_016865955.1 Chloroflexota bacterium
GGAAGCGGGCGGGGACACTGAGCCAGGGGAAGCCGAGGCAACCGAGCCAGAGCCAGAAGCGGAAGCCGAGAAAGCGCAAGCGGTAGCCGAAGCGGAAGCGGTTGTCAAAGCCGAGAAGCCGAAGCGTAGCCGTAAGAGAGAAAAAGTAGCTGTAGCCTAAGAACGCTTGACCAAACAAACGACGCACAGGAAGGCGGCGCAAGCCGCCTTTTTGTGTCTTTTTTTCTGTAGGGGGTATCCCTGCCCTGTTGCGGGTAGAGATACCCCCTATTTTTGTGCTCGTTAAGGGCAAGTGCCGACGCCCGATGGCAGTGCAAAGGCACGATGGCAGGGATACTACCGGCGGTTGCGTACTTTTGGAAGTCCACCTGGACAGTTGCACAGTACGAACAACAATCAAGGGGAGTAGGCACTGAGAAACAGCATAGTTTCAGAGGGGGGCTTCAATCCCCCCAGGGGAAGGGGGTCGGGAAGTCCATATACCGACCCCTTCTCTTTTGCCAAATTCGGAACGAAAGGAGGTCATACCGATGGAGAAACGCAAGGAATATGCCGAAGGTGAAATCATCACCTGTCCCAGGTGCGGTGGGGATGACATTGACTGTGAGGAGGCTCCCGACAAGGGAAAGTGCCTCACCTGTGGACTGGAGTTCACCGTGAGGCAGGTTGCTGTCTGGGAAGAATAATCAAGCCCTGAGCAGGGCGGAAAGGAGGTAAGCCAGCTATGGCTGATAAGGACACTATCTTTGTCCTCAGCAAAGAAGATGTCATCGGTTGTGCCCAGGAAATGGGTATCCCTGAAGAAGCGATAACCGATGACGTTCTCGCCCAGGTAAAGAAGGGCGTGGAATGGGGACTGGAGTGCTGGTCTGAGGTCGTCAAAGAAGCCATCAATATGGCGCTCAAAGGCTAGACCAGCCTACTGTTCCACGTTCTTGCAGGGGTAACTATGCCCAAGAATTGAATAGAAAGGAGGGAAGCCATGCCTATCAAATGGAATGCCCTGATGGTCAGCGAGGCGATGGACATGGTCGAGGGCTACGTCAATCAGGCTATCGAGCCTTTGGAACAGGCGAAACTCGTGGCGACCGAAGCCAGGAAAATCCCCAACCTGCCTGGCTACATCGACCAGCATCTGGTAAAGCTCATCAGCGAAATTGAGCGGGTCACCGGCGGGATACTGCCCTGGAATCAGCAACCATATCCGGGCAATGTCCGGGCCGCGATAACCTCGGTCCGCGAGTCCATCCCATCAGGAACAGTAGAGGCTGAAAAACAGAAGCTCGATAATGGCAAGCAGCTAAGCCTGGTGAGATAACCGGTGCCGGTTATGCCGGAATCAAAGGGGTTACTATGCCCGAAAACTGAATAGAAAGGAGTAAAGAATATGGCAACAGGTCAAATGGATTTGTTCGGTGGGGTGAAGCTCGCTGAGCCGGAGCCTACCACAACAGTCAGGATGGGAAAGAGAACCGTCCAGTTCCCACTCCGCAAGAAACGGCGGGAAGCGGTAAAGCGCCTGATGGAGATACTGGAAGAGCTGGAAGGCAAGGACATCTACATCGGCTCGTATGACGCCGGCGGGCGGCACTACTGGCTCAACAACCTGGAACTCCAGCGGCTTCAACTGGAAGGGCATCCCAGCAGGCTCAAGAGCGACCAGAACTACATCCCCGGAGTCATCGTCTTATGGGGGAGCAAGTCGGCGTCCATCAGGATATTCACCGACTACCTGGTGGCAGTCCGTGAGCAGGATTACCAAGGATACTGGCACTACCTGCTGGACTTCCGTAACGGTTTCGGGGAAAGCCCGATAGACAACTACCGCTCGCACTACGCCTGCCTGGCGATAACCAGGTTCAAGGAATAGAAACCAATCCGCGAAATTTGAAGGGGCAACTATGCCCGAAAAAGGGGGTAAAAACATAGATACGCTATTCGTAATCAATCCGGCTTTCAGCACCGGCCAGATCGTGGCGACAAGAGGGGTCTACGACCTGGCTTGCCAGAATCCCGATTTCGCCCGTTTCATCCAGGAGTCTCTCAATCGTCACGTCAAGTCTGATTGGGGAGATGTGGATGAAGAGGACAAGCAGACCAATGACTTGGCGCTCAAACAGGGAACCCGCCTGTTGTCGGCTTACAACGATGACCGCTTTCCCAAGAACGGGATAGCGACCATCTGGATAATTACCGAGGCTGACCGCAGCGCCACCACAATCCTTTTCCCCGACGAATATTGATCCTTTGACCCTGGCACTCGGTCACCACGGCTGAGGGCCAGGGTTACATTCCAAACCAATTCATAGGGCTAACCATGCCCGGAAAGGAGGGATAACTGTGCCTAAAGAAGTAACTGTCGAACAGGAAACAATCGAAGTGGAAGGGAACAAGTTTACCGTCACCCGAATACCCACAGCCACATCGGGGAGCTGGTTCGTGGTGCACGATGCCTTCGAGATATGGGCGGCCGTGGCCATAGACGATTTCTCCGGCGACATCGTTGGCTGGCGGAACCCGCCGGACGAAAAGCACCGTCTGGCGATTGAGACTGCCATCAAAAAGTCTTTCGACATTCCAGTTCAGTCTTAACCGGCGATTATTATGCCTGGAAACAGGAGAAAGGAGAGGATTATCGTGCCCAAAAACATAGATTCGATGGTAGGCGACCTGGTCGGTGCCTTGACCGATCCCATCATCGTCTACCCGGGTGGCTGGGGTGGCAGTGTTCCTGAATGGTTGAAAAATGCCATTGTGATGGAACGACTGGTCGAGAACATGAAGGAAACCAGGGGCGAGGACCCGACCGGTACCGATGCCGAAGCCTGCGCCTATCTCAACACGGCTTCGTTGACCGCGCCGATGGACGGCGATTGGAGCCAGATTTACCTTTACGTGGCGGGCAAGACATACCGGCGCTGGCACAAGGGCGAGCTGCCCGATGACATTCGGGTGGAATCGCTCAATGCCCAGCAAATAGCCGACTTGAACCGGCTCAAGGAATGGCTCTATCGCCGCCGAACCACGGCAAGGCATGAGGCAGAGAGAGCGGAGAAACGGCAGCAGAAAGAAGAGGAGGTAGCCAAGAGAAAGGAGGAGCAGCCAGCATTGTTTGAGTTCTAGCCGCGGGGAGACAACCTAAGACCATCCAAGGGGGACTGGAATTCCGGTCCCCTTTTTTTGTCCTCAATTTACGGCGCCGACTACGTTTGCGTCAAATTAAACTGTCACTGAAAACGTCCTTGTTGACTCATAAACATGCTCTTTCGTGCCGCCAAACGCTGCTGCCCAATCCGACTTTGCAAACTGCTTCCCCGAGAAGAAAGCACGCTCCGCTTCCATTCGGCAAAGATTTGACGTATTATTAACGATAGTACTGAAAGTTCGCGCTAAGTGAGGACTGAGTGCCACAACTCACTGTTGTAAGTCAACCATTTGGCGGCCGTCCAAATCGAGTAGGTGACCACATCATGGATCTGTTGTCACGCAGTGTGAACAGGTTCGACTCCGTTTATCTTGTCGCTGCATTTGCGAAGGCAAGCGGTGTGTCGATCTTGTTTGATGCCCTACGCAATTACATTAATTCGGGCGGTGCTGTGGTTGCTGCCATAGGTGTTGACCAACAAGGTACTTCACAGCAAGGTCTGGAGTTGTTATTGCAAGCGGGTGCACAAGTCTTCATTTTTCACAACCCTGGTGCCGAGACATTTCACCCGAAATACTACCTCTTTCGAAGGGACGTACAGGAAGGCGTCGCCATTGTCGGGTCAAGCAATCTCACCAGAGGCGGGTTGTACGAGAACTTTGAATTCAGCGTAAGGATAGATCACGATCTCACTACGCCTTCCGATGCTCATCTCTTTGATATTTTTCTGCGCTCGTTCGCGATGCTTACAGACGTAAGCACGGGAATGGCCATAAGCCTGAATCAGACAACATTGGCGGAATTGATAAGACTAGGATACCTCCTGGACGAATCACGCGTTCCTACTGGTGAAGAGGGTGGAAGGCTGATCGTCAGACCAGGACCGAATCCTTTGTTCCGGCGGGTGTCCATGCCACGAGGACCCCGCCCTACTCGCCATACTACGGTCCCAGTCCAACCAGCTCAGCCAGGACAAGGTATAGCCACTTTCGTGATGACTCTCGGTACGAGGGACACTCGACAACAGGCTGGCTATTCCCGTGATATTTTCGTTCCGTTAGCAGCGCGCAATGCTAACGGCTCTTTTTGGGATTGGCCTGCCGGTTACTCAGCGCCGGCAACAGGCGTTTCCGGCAACTACCTTGAAAGAAGAGTTGATATTCTAGTCACACCAGCAAACGGCCCCACTCAGTTTGTTCGGCAAGTGAGAATCTACTCTTACGCTGAACGAGCCGAATTCAGAATAAACTGCGGTGAATTGGTCAGAGGGTCTAGTCAAGGGGATGTCTTGGTACTGTCGAAGGTTCAACCGGGGTCTGGCTACGACTATGACGGTTCCGTGATTCCACAAGCACACCCAATGTATGCCACATTCAATTCTATGTGCACTAATATCATCCCACAATCAGACAAGCGTTGGGGCTACGCGTGATGTTGTGCTTGAAAATGAATGATGCTCTCCGAAGCTACCGAGTTTTTCTTGAAGATGTCTCTTGGTGTCAACATATCCATCGGAATCGATTCAATCAACTTCAAACCGACAGCCTCTCCGATTAGACCTGTAAGTTTGCCTGTTTCAATATTTATCCTTTTCCCGTGCGCCATTGTGTGATTATCGCCGACAACGAAGAAGATGTGGCCGTCATCTTTCACTAGCTCGTTAACACCTCGGAGGACCTTAGCCATGTCGGAAAAGTATTTACCAAGCAAGGCAGGCAGGTTCTTCCTTCGAAAACCCACGTTAGTGTTTTCATAGGCGTCGTTCACTGCGTCGATAAGTATGCCGACTTCTCTTGGCAGGCTTTGTTTCGATTGAAGATACTCATTCCACAGCCTTGCTCTTGAGCTTGACGTGATTTCCCGATTGCCTATCATCTCACGGTCAGTCATACGATGAGCTTCTCTCGGAAGCAGGCCCAGATAAACAAGACTGAGACGGTCGGTGTCTAGGTAGGGTAGCGCAGTTGCGTATGGCGGAGAAGTGATGACTGCGTCAATCTGCCGCCCGCGCCGTTCAAACACTTTAGTAGCATCCCTGGCATCGGCACACATGACCTCAAAATTCTCGTACCCCGTGTTTCCTTCCTGGAGCAGGAATGCGACAACGTGTCGAACCGTCTTCCCCAATTGCGCCAAGTACTCAGCGATTACATCTATGTCCGCATCCGGTTTGACTTCCCGCCTGACACGGAGATCGTCAATCTTCTGCCATGACACAAGCCTAAGAATGTCGCTTAAGCAAAGCCAAAATAGATCGCGTATCCCAGACGGCGGCATGCTTCTTATCGTGGTAGCAATGCAATCCAAATCAACAAGGACATGAGATGCAAACCACGTTGTCAGATAGCGTTGGTCGCTTTTGGGGAGGACACTGAGATAGGGAAGTTGACCTTCCTGAGCGCGTTGGCGCGACACCATGAGAACTTCCCTGAGATGCTCGTATTCTTCGATGATGTGGCTAGGATGTATCCTCAATATGGAGCACTTAGTCTTGGTGATGAGAACTGAAAGTGGGTTAAGGTCAGAGCCCACGGCTTCGTACCCGGCCAGATTCGCTTCCACAAGGGTAGTTCCAGATCCGCACATGGGGTCCATCACTACTGCCCCCGGTAGAATATCTGAACAATTCAGCAAGGCTCTAACTAACTGCGGGAAAAATTTGCCCCTATATTCATGAATATCGTGGGGACCATAGCGCAAACAGCGACGATTAGGAATAGGGAACGAATCACCATCGAAGGGCAATTGAACCAGCAACTCCGAAGGCCTGATACCGTTGCGGACAAGATAGGTTGTCGCTTCACGCTTGAGTTGCTTCGTCCATATCATGTCCGGGCTGGACACTGATTCCCAGTAAGCTAGTCGGTCGGCCAAATTGTGCGCCGACGATGCTGAACTAGATACCAGGTATGATTCGGAGTTGTTCTGTGAACGGTCGATGTTCGCGCACTCGCCTGCTAGTGCCTTGAGCTCACGAAGTGCCAACTCTCGCTCGAACGGCTGTATGTATGGTTTCATGCGGAGCGCAAGGCTTTCTTGTTCAAGCACGAGGTCCTCGCTTTCTGAAGATAAGGATATGCTCTTCCTTTATCTTCCCTATTTTGGGATTGAATGACTTCTTCGCGTCCTGCAAGCGCCGTGTGATATCTCCCTCGAGGCTGAATCCAGATCCCTCCGCTACTTCTCGCAGGAGTTCGCTATTACAAACGAGCTTCCCGCTCAAAATTGAATCCCCGATAACAAAACAGCAATAGCCGGCTCGTCTCAGCACGTTATCAAGCCACTCGAAGACTGTCTTCATTTCACTCTTGAAAGTTTCTACTGTAGCGCCGCCATTCCCTTTCTTGCTGTATTTGCGATGACTCCCAATTTCGATCGCTTTGAAAGGAGCAGGGTCTACATCGAGCCAAAGCATTCTAGTCGTGTGATAAAGGTGATAGCTGTAGGCGTTAGGATAAGGTGGGGAACAAACGACCAGGTCTATTGGTTCGATTGTCGGCTTCTCAAGAACATTACATTGGATGACCTGGCAAGTGAACCTGTCTTCTACTAGATCAGTGAATTCCACTGCTCTTTCTATTGCCAAATCCAGAGAACGAAGAAAACGGCGGATGGTGTCACCTGCTTGAACGTTCTTGCTTCGCCGGACGTATCGCGTATCCGAATCCTGTTTGGAAACCGATACGATAATTGACGAAAAAACTGCCAGGGCCAATGTTCTGGCAGCCTCACTAGATAAACGCAAACACAGCGACTTTAAATGCGCCAGTTCGGTCATGACGTGCGGATCAAACCAGAATTGTATTGATTTTGAACTCGGTACTCGTACGTCATCAAAGATGTCGGCGGCAGCAAACAACGTTCGCTGCCCCGACCCAAATCGAGCGGCCAGACTTATGAGGGGATCAGTAAGATCTCTCAACAACTCAATGTCCTGAGCCGTCAAACGTGTCGTTTTTGCGCGTGAAACCAGGCAACCTATCGGATTCGCATCAATGCCAATCGCGTGTCTCTTGAGAGTAAGAGCCTCTACCAGTGTTGTTCCGCTGCCACAAAATGGGTCTAGAACTACTCCACCGACCGAAGAAAGTTCCTGTATCAGTGCATTCGGAATTTGTGGAATGAATTTTGCTGGATATGGATGCAAGTTGTGAGTTAAGTAGCTGGTCTTTGCTTCTGCGAAATCCCAATCCAATTGTCTCAAGGCCAATATAGCTCCATCACCCTTTGGCTTGGTGACTTTGACCTCGCCTCGGGCGAATCTCAACACGTTTTGAACCTGATCGTCAGACCAGTCGCGCCACCCTCTCCTGTCCCGGCCAGGCTCGGGCACCTGTCCAGCCCGAAGCCAGCGCAGGAGGGTATCCTTATGGACTCCAGCAAGCTTTGCGACTTGAAGTGTGTTCATTACGCCTATATGTAAGTATATGCAGGATGCACTAATTCTGAACTATTCCGAACCGAATGTCAAGGTGCTTCGGTCGGATTCACAGGAATTAAGAAGACATGCAGACGGTTCGCATCTTTTTTCCCCTCTCTTTTCCTGCTATACTTGACACATATCTGGGTAGATTCCTTAAGAGTGAGATACTTGAATGATTACGCGCTTGTACTTGATACTTCTTTTGCTGCTGATGTTTCTTGGTCCTGGGTGCGCTACACCTCACGAAGCCACTCAAGCACCCGCCCACGCCTCGCCGACTCCAGTCGATACGCCATCGCGCCCGCCGCCTGAGGGAGCAACGCCGACTGCATCCACAACAATCACGCCAATGCTTGCCCCAACGCCATCACTCAACCAAAACGGAAACCCAACCATGCTGCCTCCCCCGACAATCACCCCAACACAGCCAGCAGCTTCGCCATCTACATATTCAACCACTGGCACTGCCCAAGTCGTCCGTGTCATTGATGGCGACACCATCGAAGTGAACATCAATGGCCGAACGTACACTGTCCGCTATATTGGCATTGACACACCCGAAACCGTTCATCCTGAGAAGCCGGTGCAGGAGTTCGGCGTCGAGGCGTCAAACAAGAACAAGGAGTTTGTTTCTGGTAAGACTGTGCGGCTTGAGAAGGACGTTTCAGAAACAGACCGATACGGCCGTCTGCTCAGGTATGTCTATGTTGGGGACTTGTTCGTGAACGCCGAGTTGGTCAGATTGGGATTCGCCCAAGTCGCAACCTATCCGCCAGATGTGAAGTATACTGATTTGTTCCTGCAATTGCAACGAGAGGCGAGAGAGGCCGGCAGGGGATTGTGGACTGCATCAG
>VGNW01000088.1 GCA_016865955.1 Chloroflexota bacterium
TAAACCTGTCTATCTACTGTTACAGGACAACGATGTTCAAATTAAGGATGCCTCCGCTTTATGGGGTAAAAGCACCGTAGAAACACGGCAGACACTGAAAGAACAACTGGGAAGCTCGGTGAGTGTGGTAGCGACCGGGCAGGCTGGGGAGAACCTGGTCACCTTCGCCTCCATCCTCGCCGATAAAGACGCCAGCGGCTCCAGCGGGCTCGGCGCTGTCATGGGCTCCAAGAAGCTCAAGGCTGTTGCAGTAAAGGGCAGCGGCATGGTAAAGATTGCCGATGCGACAAAATATCGGGAGCTAGCCAATTATGCCCGCGAGCTGCGCAAAGGGTTCGGCATGGGCATAACCCCGGGCGTAGACCAGAATATGAAATTGAAAAGGGACTACTGCTACGGCTGCTCGGGCGGGTTCTGCTTCAGGTCTACATACAGAGACTCCAATGGCAAAGTGGGCAAATATATGTGCGGCTCGGCGACTTTCTACATACTGAGGGCACGTAAATACTACGGCGAATGGAACGATGTGCCGTTCCTCGCCAGCATGATTTGCAACGAATACGGAGTCGATACCCATCAAATAGATGTGATGATGCAATGGCTATCGAAATGCCATCAGGAAGGCGTCCTGACCGATGAGAGCACCGGCATTCCCCTGTCCAAACAGGGCAGCCTCGAGTTCATCGAGAACCTAGTGAGGAAGATTGCGCTTCGGGAGGGGTTCGGAGATATCCTGGCTCAGGGCACGATAAGAGCGGCCAAAGCGGTGGGACACAAGGCGGAAGAGCAGCTTACCGACTACATTACCAGCACGGGGCACTTCGCCCTCATCGAGGGTCCCAGAATGTACATCTCCACCGGCCTGCTCTACGCCATGGAGCCGAGACAGCCTATGAGTCAGTTGAACGAGATGGGCTCATTGAACCTCTGGCTGATGTGGGTCTACGGACAGGAAGGTGCATTTGTTTCCAGCGACGTATTCCGCACCATCGGCAAGAGGTTCATGGGAAGCGAGGCGGCGGTGGATTTCACCACCTATGAAGGCAAGGCGCTGACAGCCAAAATGATACAGGACCGTGAATACGCCAAGGACTGCCTCATCCTGTGCAGCTACCTGTTTCCCGTCATGTTCTCCCAAAATACCCCCGACCACGTGGGCGACCCCACTATAGAAAGCAGGATACTCTCAGCAGTAACGGGTAACGAGATAGATGAGGCAGGACTTTACCATACAGGTGAGCGTGTATTCAACCTGCAAAGAGCCATTCTTGCCCGCGAAGGGCACAGAGGCAGAGAAAGCGACAGAATTTCCGAGCATAACTTCACCAAGCCGCTGAAATTCGACCTGCACAACCCGGAACTGCTCTCTCCCGGCAAAGGCGATGAGGCGGTAAGCAAAAAAGGGTCGACGCTCGACAGGGAGAAGTTCGAGGAAGTGAAAGACGAGTATTACCGACTGAGGGGCTGGGATGTTGCCACCGGTCTGCAAACTGAGGCTAAGCTCAAAGAACTCGACCTGAAAGACATAATATACGACCTGGCAAAAAGACGCCTCTTAACCAGCACATAAACTGGCACCACAACACCCTTTTGCAAACACGCATGGTCAGGGTGCGTGCTTCCTGAGTCAGCAATTGTCGAAATCAATTGGAAGCGGTTATTTCTTCAGAGCCTTCACAAAATCTGCCATGCTCATGGCAGCCAGCGTCAGGGTCTGCAACGTACCCCTGGCGCCCAGTTCCAGCGCCACCTTGACAACAGCATCGTTGCTGGGTGCATCGAGGATATTGACGAAGTCATAGGGCCCCAGCACAGCATACTGGGACAGTATCTTGACCCCCATCGCTTCGACTTCCCGGTTGACCTCCTGTATCCTCGCCGGATTCTGTTTTACGGTTTTTCTCCCCTCATCGGTCAGTGTCGTGAGCATGATGTAGGTTGCCATTGGTCTTCCTCCCTTCCCAATTCTTTTATTTAACGATAAGCGCATCTGAACTAATGAAACACAAGCGCAGATGCGTAAGCAGGTTCCTCTTGCGAGGAAGCAAACGGGAGCGAGGAGGAAATAATGAGCCCGGGGCGTCCCGGATGATTCAGTGTGCGATTCTTGTATCACTTTAGGGGATTTTTGTCAACCTGTTTTTCCCCACGCAATTCGAAGATTTCGCCGACATAAGGTTATTGTGGTAAAATCAGCAAAATGAGCCGCCGCAACACACCAGCTTAAGGGAGGTCAATATGGAGAAATGGCTGCTGACAGTGGAGAGCAACTGCGCCGACCCGTCAAAGGAGAAGGAATTCAACAAGTGGTATGATACCGTCCACCTGCCCGATATTCTGGAGACGCCTGGCTTCGTGCGAGCCATGCGGTACGAGAACACTAATCCGGAGGGGCAGGGTAAATTCATCGCCATGTATGAGATAGAAAGCGATGATATAGCACAGACGCTGGCGGTATTCACAGAGAATGTCAATAAAAAAACAGCGCAGGGGCGCATGAGCGACCTGGTAATAGCGGTCGGCGGAGGTCTCTACCGATTGATAAAGCCTCCCCTCAAAGGTAAGAAAAAGTAGAAATAAAAGCTTCTTAGAATGACAAGTAGGATATTGAGATGACGAAACAATACGGATATGCGGGCAGGATTCTGCGAGTTGATTTATCAGCGGGGAAAGTCTCCCATCTGCCTACCGAGAATTATTCCGACCTCTTCCTGGGGGGTCGGGGCATCGCCGCCAAAATCTACTGGGACGAAGTTTCCCCCCGGATAGATGCCACCGACCCCGAGAACAGGCTCATCTTCATGACAGGTCCGCTCTGCGGGGTTCCGGGGTTCGCCAGCAGGTTCCAGGTCTGCGGAAAGGCTGTTGCCACCAATAAATTCTCCTACTGCAACATAGGCGGCTCCTGGGGCGCTCAGCTTAAAGCTGCCGGCTACGATGGAGTCATAGTTCAGGGTAAAGCGGACAAGCCTGTATATATCTCTATTAATGGAGAGAGAGCAAGCCTGAAAGAGGCATCGCATCTCAAGGGCAAGGGCGGCTTCGATACCGAGAAGACGCTAAGAAAAGAGATGGGCGAATCGGTCCGCGTATTGACAGTGGGTCCTGCTGGCGAGAATATGGTCAGCTTCGCTACTTTCCTGGCATCCGATAACTCGGTAGGGGCAGGCGGGCTCGCAGGGGTGATGGGCTCTAAGAATCTCAAAGCCATCGTCGTTACAGGGGACAATAAGGTTGCGACAGCCAGTCCGGATAAGGTATCCAAACTGAGGAGCAGGGTTCGTGAGTTGCATCCAGGTTTCATCGAGTCTTTGCTCCTCACAGGCATTATGACTCCGGCAAGCAGATTCAAAAAAAGCGTCTGTCAGGCATGTCCCACCGGATGCGTACGCGTCACATATAAAAAATCGGACGGCGATGAGCGCAAGTTCATGTGCCAGGCTGCCCTTTTCTATGAGACCCGTGCGCAACGTTACTACGGCGACACCGAGGCTGCTCTCAAAGCGACCGAGCTTTGCGATGACTACGGTCTGGATACCCGCGCCATCGAGACCATGATTATGTGGCTGAGCAGATGCAGACACGAAGGTATATTGACCGAGGAGGAAACAGGCATACCTCTATCTAAAATTGGCAGCTATGAATTCATCGAGACGCTGGTGAGGAAGATTGCGCATCGAGAGGGCATCGGCGACCTTCTTGCCAGGGGCACTCACAAAGCTGCGGAAACCCTGGGCGACAAAGCGAAAAAGCTCATTAAGGACTACATGACCAGGACCGGCGACAATGAGATATACGGGCCGAGGCAATACATCACTACAGCCATCTTCTACGCAGTCGAACCCAGATTCCCCATCCACCAGCTCCATGAGATAAGCGTCCCCGTCATGCTCTGGGCGGCGCGCGCCCAGGGTATGCAGGAAATACCTGCCAGCTCCGAGGCTATCCGCATACTGGGCAAGAAGTTCTGGGGCAGCGAGATTGCCGCCGATTTCTCCACATACGAAGGAAAGGCCCTGGCCGCCGCCAAAATACAGGACAGGGAATACGCCAAGGAGAGTTTGATTCTCTGCGATTTGTTCTGGCCTATATACTTTACCGATGCCACGCCGGATAAAGTCGGCGACCCCACTCTGGAGAGCCAGATTTGCGCTTCGGTTACGGGCAGGGATATAGACGAGCAGGGACTGTATAAAATCGGGGAGAGGGTGCTCAACCTGCAAAGGGCGATACTGGTTCGGGAAGGTCACAGAGGCAGAGAATACGACATTATAGATGAGTACAACTTCACCACGCCGTTGAAGGGGGATTTCGGCAATACCGAATGCATCGTCCCCGGTAAGGACGGTGAGATATTCCCCCGCAAGGGAATGGTTGTCGACCGCGACAAGTTCGAGCAAATGAAGAGTGAATTCTACCGGATCCGCGGCTGGAACGCAGCCACCGGCTTGCAGAGAAAAGCTAAGCTGGAGGAACTCGGCTTGTCCGATGTCGCCCGCAAGTTGGAGGTCGAAAGGCTACTTAGATAATCCGGTGTATTTAACCGGGAAATATTTGGGCCATACGAGTGCGTCGAGCAGTGCCGTCTGGACGCAGAAAAAGACGCTCCCCGAAACTGCCAGCCAGCGCAGCGGCGCCGACTCCACAGGCTCCAGCCCCAGAAGCGCCAGAAGCAACCCCAGCGAGCCCAGACCTACCACAAACAGCGTGATGCGGATAGCCCACCAGAGCGCTCTGCCCGGCTTTTTCAGCATGGCGAAGGTTAGCGGCATCCACAGCGCCGAAGGGAATAGTATCAGCCCGTACAGTATCAGAAACAGCTTGAAATCGAAGACGTTTCCGATTTCCGCTATATCAGGGTCGATGCGGAAAAAGACATAGTAAGAGAATGCGAAATATCCCGCCGCCGCAAGCAGCATGCAGACCGTGTACAGCGGTATAATGCTCGTAGGCACGCCGCCCCAGAGTGCATTGCTATTGGCAGGATTAGCCCGTATTCCCTGCACATAGCTTCCAATCACCAGAATGCCGCCCGCGATATTCATCCCGCCCAGCGCTATCTGTAATGAATGCATTTAAATTTTCCGTCTCTAAAAAATTTTAACTTTGCTCAGATTGGCTTTTCCGCAATCAGGGCAACCCCGACAGCATCGGGACCGACATATGTCCCCATTGCGGGGCCAAGCGTAGCTCTGATTACGCGCTCCCCGGGAAAAACAGGAGATAACCTCTGAGCCAACGCTTCAGCCTCGTCGGGATTTGTGGTCTGCATAACCGACATTTCCTGCAGAGCACCCAGTCCTTCTATAATCCCGCATAACCTGTCAATGGCTCTGCGTCGGGTGCGCACCCGCGCTATGGGCAGTATCTCCCCGCGCCTGATAGCCAGTACCGGGCTTATTTTAAGGATATTGCCCAGAAATGCCTGCGCCCTGCCGATGCGCCCGCCTTTGTACAGGTACTCCATAGTGCTGAATACACCGTAGGTTATGGTTCTCGGAATGGCATCCTTCAATAACTCCTCTATCTCAGTTGCACTGGCGCCGTCGCGGGCTGCTTTTGCAGCTACAACAGCAAGCAAGCCGCACGCCATAGAGGCTGTCTGGGAATCAATTATCGAGATGGGATGCTTCACCTCTGCCGCACCGAGCTTCGCCGCTTCACAGGTAGCGCTCATGGCGGCTGCGACATGTATGGAGACGATGGCATCGGACTTCAAAGCCAGCATCTGATAGACTTCCCTGAAGGTGCCCGGAGAGGGCACTGAGGTCTTGGGCAGGACTGAACCGGTCTGCAGTTTGCGATAGAATTCCTCGGAAGAGAGTTCAATGCCGTCCTTATATACCTCATCTCCGAAGTGCACATTCACAGGAATTACAGTAATGCCGAGCTCTTCCGCCACCCTGCGCGGCAAATCAGAGGTGCTGTCCGTGACTATCTTCACCCGCATTGATACCCTCCACTCATTCTTTATCTATCGGGGTTACAGTCTTACAGGAATTGCCACTCTTTGTCAAGAGAGATCAAGCCACTTAAAATGCGCCTGGGCACTGAGAAGCAAAAGTAATCCCGTAAGAGTACAAAGGTGCTATTGATATTTCTCAGAATCACCTATACAATCGGCGTAAAAGCCATTCTAACGCCAAAAATCGTCTTTAAGAAACACGGTTAACAGTTACTGATGATGAAAAGGAGGCACAGTGAGAAAAACGGCTATTCTCCTGATTATGCTCGGCGTCCTGGTCTTGAGTATGGCAAGCGCGGGGTGCAATGAGAAAGAAGAGGTAACCGCAACTACGCCAACTATAGCACCAACAGCAACCCAACCTGCCATATCCACAGCTACGCCGAAGCAGACCATAACGCCATCCATCAGCCCTGCATCCACAGCAATAACGCTGTTCCTCACTGTGACACAGCCGTTAGATGGCGCGCAGGTAAATACTAACTCAATCCTTGTTGCAGGCGCAACAAGTCCGGGCGCAGTGGTGAGCGTGCTGGTTAACGATGAGGTGATGGTTGCCGATGTTGACCAGAACGGCAACTTTTCGGTTGCAGTGTCGCTTGAAGAAGGCCCGAACTTTATCGAAGTTATTGCCAGCGACCAGCACGGCAATGAGAAATCGACCGTCCTGGCAGTGCTCTATGTTTCTTAAAAAAGGGAGGTTTTGATAACTAACCTGTGAAAGGCTTTTTCGTTTTAATATACAGAAAAGCGATATCCCGGAGACAGGAGGAGGTAAGATGAAGATTTTACGTGGTGTTCTGATTCTAACGCTTGTGGCGGCATTGACGTTATGCAGTATGGGTACCGTCTTCGCCAAAGGGCCGCCCGCCGATAATCCCGGAAAAGGACCCAAGAATATGGGTGAAAGACAGGGATTCTCAGGCAATGTGACGGCAGTAATCGCCGGCAACGTCACCCTAATCACGGAACAGGGATGGAACGTAACAGTAACACTCAACAACGACGCCAGATATAAGATTGTCAAAGCAATGAATAAATGGGGCAGCTACGATGATTTCATCGACGCTCTGGGCGGAAGCCTGACAGCCCTAATGGGTGAGAAGGTCGTGGTTCTGGCGGGCAATGTAACTGAGACAGCGCCCCCGGGTACATTCACCGGTGTAGCCATAAAATTTATGGTGCTCAAGATTCCGGCGACACCTCTGCACGCTCACCGCACAGGGCTGGTCAGTGTATTCAATCCTCCCGGCGGTAGCATCGCAACGGGCAACATAACTATTGTCGATGTACATGGCGTAAGCCATCTGTTCACTGTGGGCAACGAGACCATTTATCGCCCCGCAGGCACAGAAGCCGGCAACATAACGGCTGATGCAACACTCCAGACATCGAGTTTTGTTACTGTAGTTACCAAAGGTGACCCCAAGCTGAATTCAGAGGCAAAAGCCATTGTGCTCCATGCGAATAGACCGGCAGACTGGCCCAAGCCGTAATCTGCCAGAATAACGACAGACGTTGAGGGGGCATCCGCCTCGGGCGGATGCCCCCTCTTATTAAGTCCCCTCAACCGCACCCCTTAAGGCAATATCACTAGCGCAATATCGAGGTTATCAGTGGTGCGACTTAGGTCACATTAAGTGGCACTGGGCTGCGGGCGCCTGTTTTTCCTGGGCTTGTTCCAGTATGGTGACCTGCACTTGGCACACCGCTTAGGGTTGGGGACTCGGGCTGGCCATGATTCCCCGCAACGAAGGCAAGTGTGCTGTGGTATCTTTACCGGTGTCTGAACCATTTGACAAAAGTGTTATCATATATGAGCAGTTTTGTCAAGGGGGTAAGACGGTGATTACTGAAAAAGGCCTTGCGTTAACGGATTTTCAGTTCGGGATGTTCTGCGCCTTCTGCGGCTTGCTCCTGGGACTGGTAACCCTGCAGCTGATAGGGCTCCTGAGAACCACTCGGGAGATAAAAAGAGCGGGGAAGGGGGATAGGCTGCTGGACCTGACGGAGCTGATGGCTAAGGTCTTCCTAGCGCCGCTATTGCTGCTTTTCGCCCCGGTGCTGCTCGTTGGTTCGCTGGTATGGGTGAGAGGCCTGGGGAAAGAAATACCAGAATGATAGGAGTCTATAGATGGCTCATGTAGTGGCAGCGATCTTAGGTTTAGTCTCCATTGTTTTGATGGGTTCAGACCACATTATATCGAAGACACTGAGAATTAATATAGACAAAACGCTGCAGAGTGCGCTGACATTATCCACCCTCAAAAGGACTTTCGTGGTAGCGGCGGTGCTCGCAACCATAGGAATGACGGGATGGTTTACATATCTATATCAAGCGACATAAGTAGTTGCGCATAGCGATAATTTAAGTTATACTGGGAGCAAAGATTATTGGAGGTTGCTCCCGATGAAAAGGATAAGCATTCCGGATGCAGAGACATTTATCGC
>VGNW01000089.1 GCA_016865955.1 Chloroflexota bacterium
TTCAGCACCACTACAATATCGGGGTTGGGAATCGCTCCCCGCTCTGCAACGCGCTTGTCGCCGATTCTGGCGAAGGCTTCTACGGGAGCGCCCCGTCTTTCGAAGGCAGGACCCATACATGATTGCCCGAACTTGCCGTCGTAGGTGGCTGAGGCACACAGAATATGGGCGAATGTCACTGCTCCCTCGCCACCTCTGCCATGAACTCTAATTCGTACCATACTGCAACACTCCATAAACAAATTGCCACAAATTTCAGCTATCAGGTGGCAGGGTTTCCTAATTAACTACGTACTTGGGTTTTTCACCCTTGATGACCGAGATAATGTTGCCCAGCGAAGTCACATAGAAGTTGCGGTACAGGTCTTCCGCTGTAACGCCGCCGATATGAGGGGTAAGTATCACATTGTCCAACTTCTGCAGCTTGCTCCAGAATTCTTTGCCGGGAGGGTCTCCGTGGTCTCCGTAGACATCTATGGCAGCCCCTCGGATCTTCTTCTGTGCCAGTATATCGGCGAGCGCCAGTTCGTCCGTAATAGCTCCTCTGGAGGTGTTGATGAAAAACGCCGTCGGCTTCATAGACTCCAGCTCTTTTTTGCCGATAATGCCTCTGGTCTCGGGGGTGAGCAGGGCGTTCACGCTGACATAGTCGGAGGTCTTCATCAGTTCTTCGAGGGTAACCTTTTTGACAGGGAACTCGAGGTCGCTGGTATCTTTGCGGTACGGGTCGAAGTACTGAATCTTCATGCCGAAAGCGTGAGCCAAGCGGGCGACCTGAGAGCCTATCTTGCCCATGCCGAAGATTCCCAGCGTCTTATCCCTTAGCTCGTAAACCTTTGCCACGCACTTGCCGAATATCCACTCGCCTGCCTTCATAGTCCTGTCGCACTCGGCGAGATTCTTGGATATGGCGAGCATGAGCATGATAGTGTGTTCCGCTACGGGGATGACTCCCGCGCCGCCGGCGTTCGATACGTCTATGCCCTTTTCCCGGGCAGCCTTTATATCTACGTTGTCGTAGCCGGCGCTGCACTGCTGGATGAAGAATACCTTGTCTGCCTTGTTGAGTATGTTTCTGTTAATCCTGTTTCGTGCGCCGGCGAGGATATCGATGCCGGGGACCTTTTGCATGAGTTCTTCTTCGGTGCCTTTTTCCACCAGCACCCAGTTTATCTTGGGGGCATATTCGGGGAAGTTCTTTTTGGCCTGATTGACCATTTCGTTGAGGATGGGGTCTGTGATGAGAACATTGAAACGCTCCCTGTTTTTCATCAGGGTCCCTCCTTAGTGCTCAGTGCCTATAGAATAATACTGGCAAAAGTGGGTTCTCGTCAATACTGGATGAATATAGGTTTCGAGTGCGAAACCAGGCAATTTTCGCTCCCCGGGGATGTTATCGTCTTCGAGTATGTCCCGGAGATTAGAAGATTCGTGTCTTCTCGTCTTGAATCCGCTTTGCGACTACCCTTGAGATGTGATAAGTTTGTAATGATTTCACCTGCTATTTTATGATTTCTCCATTGCGGAGCTACTATCATATTCGTAACATAGTAAGAGCAAGAACTATTTGAAATTTGGAAATCGAGATTCAGATTTTTTACGGAGGTTGTAATGGAAGGCGATAGGATTTCGTATCATGAATCGGTGCGCAAGATGTACGAACGCATCAAGAAAGACGGCATGGACAACATCTGGGACCGCTACGAGGCACAGGGTCTGGGCGCTCCGGACAAGCGATGTCCCTTCTGTCAGGGAGGCGTTCGCTGCGATTTGTGCTCCAACGGACCCTGTCGTGCCGATGCGGCTAAAGATAAGAAGGGCGTCTGCGGGATAAAAGCCGATGGTATGGCGATGCGTATGATGCTGCTGCGGAACGTCCTGGGTGCCTCTACCTATCATTACCACACGGAGCAGACCATCAAGACCCTGCGAGCTACGGCGGAGAAGAAAACACCGTTCGAAATTAAAGAGCCGAAAAAGCTCAAAGATTTCGCCAAAAGGTTAGGTGTGAATGCAACGGGGTCGGCGGACGAAGTAGCCGTTAAACTCTGCGATTTCGTCGAAGCCGATTTCCACAGAAGGCTCGATGAGCCCAGCGTAATCGTCGAGGCTCTGGCGCCAAAGGAGCGCAAGGAGCAGTGGAGGAAGCTGGGCATCTTCCCCGGCGGCATATACGGTGAGATGATGTTCGCTAGCAGCTCGTGTCTCACTAATATTGACGGGTACTATCAAAGCCTCGCTTTGAAAGCGTTGCGACTCGGCGTGGCAATGGCTTATCAGAGCCAGATTGTCAACGAGTTCTGCCAGGATGTGCTCTACGGCATACCCAGGCCGCACAAGATGCGTGTTGATTTGGGCGTGCTAGACCCTGACTATGTGAATGTGCTGCCCAACGGGCATGAGCCTTTTCTGGGCTTCGCCATGGTGCAACTGGCGCGTAAACCTGAGTGGCAGAACAAGGCTAAAGCGGTCGGAGCCAAGGGGCTGCGGGTCATCGCCAATATCGAGACGGGGCAGGAGATGATTCAGAGATGGGAGATGGACAGTGTCTTCTACGGCTTCACAGGCAACTGGATTATGCAGGAGGCTGTGCTTGCCAGCGGCTGTGTTGACCTGTTTGCCTGCGATATGAACTGCTCCATGCCCGTCGACCCCTTATACGCTCAGCGGTACAAGTTCAAGCTGATTCCGGTGAGCGAGCTGGTTGCCTTCGAGGGCATCACAGACCGCATAAATTACGATCCTGAGAAGGCTGAGGAGCAGGCTTCGCGTCTGCTGCAGATGGCGATAGATAACTTCAAGCAGCGTAGGGCGTCAATTGAGCCGATTACCGGTTTGCCCGTGAGGGAGGCGATGGTGGGCTTCTCCACGGAGAGCATTCTGGAAGCCCTCGGCGGCAGCCTCAATCCGCTGCTGGACGCTATCAAAAACGGCACCATACGCGGCGTAGCGGGGCTGGTGTCGTGTACCACCTTGAGGGACACTGGCCAGGATGTGCACAGCGTGCGCGTAGCCAAAGGGCTGATAGGTAAAGATGTCCTGGTGCTCTCCATGGGTTGCGGCAACGGGGCGATGCAGGTGGCAGGGCTGTGCAGTCCTGAGGCTAAGGAATTCGCAGGTCCCGGGCTTAAAAAGCTCTGCGATAAGCTGAACATACCGCCAGTGCTCAGCTACGGCACCTGCACCGATACGGGTCGTCTGGCTGATTTGCTGGCGGCGGTTTCGGCTGCGCTGGGCGGTGTGCCAATTCCCGACCTGCCGGTGGCAGCGGTAGCGCCTGAGTATATGGAGCAGAAGGCGACCATAGATGCCGTATTCGCCCTGGCTCTGGGGCTTTACACCTATGTCAACCCTGTGCCCACAGTTACCGGAGCGCCGAACCTGGTTAAGCTGCTGACCGAAGACCTCAAGCAGGTAACGGGCGGTCTATTGAATGTGGAAACAGACCCGGTAAAGGCAGTGGACGGCATCCTGGCGCATATAGAAGCAAAGCGGAAGAAGCTGGGAATTTGAAATAGCAGACAGCTATCAGCATTCAGTGGTCAGCCAAATGTAGGGGCGCAAGGCCTTGCGCCCCTACGATTTTATGCGGCGGGGCTGGAGTGGGTTTCGGTCAGTGTCAAGCCGATGACGCCTGCAATGATTAAGACTATGGATATTGCCTTTATCGCCGTAACCGGCTCCTTGAAATAGATGAAGCCGATAGCTGCTATGAGTGCCGTCCCCACGCCTGCCCATACCGTATAAGTCACACTGAGGTTGATTTTCTTCAAGGCGAGCGTGAGGAAAACGAAGCTGATTATGTAGAAAACGAACATGAGGATAGAAGGCACAAGTTTGGTAAACCCTTGCGACAGCTTCATGTTGGTGGTGCCGGTCACTTCCATGATTATGGCGAGAACCAGGTAAATCCAGCTCATCTAATCTCTCCTCTGCCTTTTGCGGGAAATCATTTCTTGCTCTGTTTACGCCGCCACTGTACATAGCGCCTGGTGCCCTCTTCCAGAGAGACTTTAGGCTGCCAGCCCAGCTCTACTCTGGCTTTGGTACCGTCGAGATATATACCCTTGTTGACGAAGTGAAGACCCGAGCGTGTGAGATACGGCATCTCCTTAGCCCTGCGCAGCCTCGACCACGTCTCCATAAGTGCACACGAGACATATGCCACCGGATAGGGGATAGTCAACTGAGGTTTGGTCTCGCCCATAGCCCTGAGTATGGCAGCAGCGAACTCGTGGAGCCTGACTGGTTGGGAATCAGCCACATTATACACCTCCCCTTGAGCCCGGTCGCTGGTCGCTGCCAGAATAGCGAGGTCGGCGGCATCGGTAACATAGACTATGCTGTATTTGGGGTCCGACTGTCCCGGCCACACCACGATGGGGGATAACATTTGACGGTAAACCCTGTCGGCAAGAAGCCTATCTCGGGGGCCGTAGGTGACTCCTATCCGTATCATGGAGACCTGGATCTTGCCCTTTTTATGGTAGTCGAAGGCGATTTTATCAGCCTCAACTTTGGCGTAGTCATAATATGAATCGGGTGAAAAAACTACACCGCATGGCATAGATTCGGAGAGTGGCATATCTCCTTCGCAGAGCCTGCCGTGTACAGTCCCGGTGCTGAGATGTAGGAAGCGCGGAACTCCAGCCTCTGCGCTGGCTTTGAGCATATTGTCGGTGCCTTTGATTATGGAGGCCTCAAACCATTTCCACGCCCCCCAGCCGGGCATAACCCTTGCTGCGGCATGATATACGATATCAACCCCCTTCACCGCGGGTAGCAAGCTATCATAGTCCTCAACGTCTCCGAAAAATATCCGGGCATTGGTTGTTTTGAGGTGACTGATATCTGATGACTTGCGTGCCAGCGCGCGTACCTCGTGACCTCGCTCGATTAAACGCTCCACAATATGACTCCCTATAAATCCTGTAGCCCCGGTGACCAGCGTTACCGCCATAGTGCCTCCATCAGGACAAATATATTTGGATAGAGTAGCCGACTATCCTCGTGGGGAAAAGGTCGCAAGATATTCCAATGCCAGCAAATTAGTCTGTAGATTATCAGCAGGGGAAACCAAAGTCAAATAGCGGATACGATGCGCACAGGGGATGACGCACCACGCTACATTTTTTGATTTTTGACTCCCGGCTGGTTATCATTTTAGAGGGTAAAGTTTTATCGATGTAGTTTATTGAGGTGAGCTGTGAAAAAAGAGAGGGTCTGTTTATTCGGCGCTTCGGGCACGATGGGCTACGAGGCTTTTAAAGAGCTGTGGGGCAAGAGGAAAAGATACGATATCGTCGTGCTGCTGCGCCCTTCCGAGAAGAATAAAAACCTCATCAGAAAGTATGAGGAGGAAGCCGGAATCAAACCGATTCCGGGAAAGGGAGTGACGGAAGGCGGTGGATTCAAGATAGTCTGGGGGGATGCATCGAACTACGCAGATGTGGCGGAGGCGGTCAAAGGGGTTGACTGGGTGCTCGATGCCATGGCTTTCATCTCGCCTCAGGCAGATTACTATCCCGAGCAGGCACGGGCATGCAATACCGAAGGCATATGCAACATCGTCAGGGCAATCGAGGCGCAGCCTAACGGGGCGGAGCATATCAGGCTGGTCTATACGGGGACAGTGGCGGAGACGGGAGACCGCCTTCAGAGCATTCACTGGGGCAGGACAGGAGACCCGCTCAAGCCCTCCATCTTCGATTTCTATGCCGTAACCAAGATCGCCGGAGAGAGGGCGGTTCTGGATTCCAACATTAAACACTGGGCATCTCTGCGCATGACTTACATAGCGCCAATGACCTATGAGGAGTTTAACAGCCTGATGGATCCCATAATGTTCCATCAGCCCATCGATTCCTTCATGGAGAATATTACGGCAAGGGACGCCGGATACGGAATGGTACGCTCTCTGGATATACCAGATGATTCCGATTTCTGGCGCAAAGCGTACAATATGGGCGGCGGACCTAAGATGAGATGTGTCTGCTATGACCTTATGAATAAGAGCTTCCAGATTAACGGGCTGTCAGGCATCGCAGCCTGCGCCGAGCGTAGATGGTTTGCTCTGAGAAACTTTCACATGCAGTACTATGAAGACAGCCATATCCTCAATGATTATCTGCATTACTGGAGAGATTCGCTCGATGGCTACTGGAAAGATTTAGCTAAGACCATGCCGCCGGAGATGCAGCAGATGGCTGATGAATGCCGGAAGAACCCCGAGCTTCAGAAGCAGATGGAGCAAACCACGCGTGAGATTCTGAGAAACATGGCGGAAAATCACAGGAACGGTACAGCGTACTGGTACAAAAACAGATGCGATATGCGCATCACGGCTTTCTTCAAGAACTATGAGACCTACGAGTCGATTCCCGACTGGGGTGTCAACATGCCCCAGATGGACCCCGAGCCGGCATGGCACAGGCTCGACCACGGCTACGATGAATCGAAGCAGATGCTTGCTCTGGCAGACCTTAATGGTGCGGCGAAGTTCAGGGGCGGTGAGTGCCTTTCGAAGAGGTGGGGCGGCGATATGTATAGGACACTGAAATGGAAATGCGCTCGCGGGCATGTATTTACCGGGAAGCCGTACACTATCCTCAAGGCGGGGCACTGGTGTCCCGATTGCGTGCCTCCTCCCTGGGACTATGACCGGGAGGCGAAAATAAACCCGTTCTTCGCCCAGGTGTGGTATCCCAATCACGACAGAGACGAGAACAACTTCTATCCTGCGGACTGCATACAGGATATCTCCTGCGCCGATAAGGATGCCTGAGACCGCTAAACCCAATCCTAGCGCTTCGTAGGGGCTGTGGCGGGCAGGTAAATTCGCTCCGCGTATTCCTTGACCATGCGTCGGGCGCAGAATTGCGGCACGATGGAACGGATGGCTTCTTTGACTACACGCAGCCAGCCATGAGGCACACCATCGCGGTCTCGTTCATAGTATAGCGGTACGATTTGCTTCTCGATAAGCTGGTATATCGCCTCGGCATCGGTTTTGTCTTCGCTATCCATCCTGGCAGCCTCGGGGCCATCGCCGATTGCCCAGCCGTTGCTGCCGTTGTATCCTTCCTGCCACCAGCCATCGAGAATGCTGATGCTGGGTACCCCGTTTAACGCTGCCTTCATGCCACTGGTGCCGCATGCCTCATTCAAACGGCGCGGATTGTTCAGCCATAAATCAACCCCCTGCACCAGGTAACGGGCTGTGTGCATATCGTAATCCTCAACGAAGGCTATCCGACCCTGAAACTCGCGGTCTGCAGCTAAATTATACACACGCTGAAGCAGGCACTTGGACGGGTAGTCGGCGGGATGGGACTTGCCGGCGAACACTATTTGTACCGGCTGCCATGTGTTGTTGACAATCCTTTTCAGGCGTTCTATGTCCTGGAAGATGAGTGCAGGCCGTTTGTATTCAGCGAATCTGCGCACGAAGCCGATGGTCAGAACCCAGGGGTCGAGCAGAGCGCCCATCGCCAGGACTTGCTGCGGCGCTACTTCAACATTATCCCAGCGCCGCCTCGCTCTGTCCTGAATTGTGATCATGAGGTTACGCTTGGCGACCTGGCGGGCTGCCCAGAGCTCCTCATCGGGGATATCCGCCACCTGCTTCCAGAGCTTCCGGTCGTCGTGTCTATCCAGCCAGTCCTGCCCCAGATATTTTTCATACAGGTGCGCCATAGGCGGGGAAACCCAGGTCGGTATGTGGATGCCGTTAGTCACATGTGAAATCGGTACTTTGTCTTCTTCGACCCCCGGCCAGAGCGAATGCCATACTTTTCGGGCGACTGAGGCATGGAGCTTGCTGACAGCGTTGCACCGCCCTGCCAGTGTCAGCGCGAGCGCAGCCATGTTAAAAGCCTGACGGCAGATACCGTTGCGCTGCCCCATTCCTATGAATCTGTCTGCGTCTATCCCCAGCAATCCCCAGTATTTGCGAAAGCACTTCTCCACAAGCTGCACGGGGAAAACATCGTGTCCTGCCGGAACAGGCGTGTGTGTGGTGAAAACAGTTATCGCTCTTATTTTTTCCAGGGCTTCGTCAAAGCTTGTCCCTTTCTCCACCTCTTCTCGTATAAGCTCCAAAATCATAAAAGCGGTGTGGCCCTCGTTGGCGTGCCAGACAGCAGGATTGACGCCCAATGCTCTGAGGACACGCACGCCGCCGATACCCAGAACCATCTCCTGTTGAATACGCAGCTCTTTATCTGCTACATACAGTCGAGCCGATAGCTGGCGGTCATTGGGTGAGTTCTCTTCCACATTGGTATCCAGCAGGTATACATTTACGCGGCCTGCCTGTACTTTCCAGGCTCCTACGAATAGCGATTTGTCGTCCATCTCAACCCTGGCTATCGCCCGGCTTCCCTGCGAGGAGATGACAGGGGCAATAGGCGCCTC
>VGNW01000090.1 GCA_016865955.1 Chloroflexota bacterium
ACTCCTTTCAGGTACGATTTGCGAATATCCGTATTTTCATAGTTCAAATTCATCTCTCTTGGAGAGAGAGGTGAGGAAATTGTTTGATGAGCTGCTCAGAATGGCGGTACGGCAGGCAGGTTGCGCTTATGGGCGCTTGCCTTGACCATGTTGTCTATCCTCCTGCGAATTTCATCTTTTGCCTGACCGGTTGCCAGATAGCGGTCAAGCTCTTTATAAGTTATCCCCATCTCACCTTCGTCGGTTTGACCGGGCCAAAGGCCGCCCGAGGGCGGTTTGGTGATAATCTTCTCAGGGATGTCGAGATAACGCGCCAGCTCGATAACGTCCTGCTTCATTAGATTTGCCAGCGGCATTATGTCAACGCCGCCATCGCCGTATTTGGTGAAATATCCCACCGAAAGCTCGACTTTGTTGCTGGTTCCCACCACCAGATAGTTGAGTTTAGCGGCAATATAGTATAGAACATTCATGCGTAGCCTTGATTTGACATTGCCCTCAGCCTTTTTGGGGGTGGCAGACTCGCATTTCAAATCGGGGAGGGCTTTGAGCAGAGAGTCGAAGACCTCGTCGAGTTTGACGGTAACAGTGAGAATGCCGAACTTCTGAGCTACAATCTGAGCATCCTCGATGTCTTCATCAATGCTGTGGCAGGGCATCATTACGCCCAGAGAAGAGTGAGGGAAAGCCTGCTTGCAGAGCACGCCGACAACTGAGGAATCGACTCCGCCGCTCAGCCCGAATACAACTCCTCTGCAACCGGCTTGTTCAACCTGCTCCTTAAGCCAGGATACGAGCCTCTGGGATAGCTCTTGCATGATGAAGCTCTCGTCAAAATGTGACAACGAACTGGCACGCTTCCAGATAAATTAGAGGATGGGCAGATACCTGTTTATCTCGTAATCGGTCACATGGGACCGATAGCGGTCCCACTCTATTTTCTTATTCGTGATAAGGCTGTTAAAGACATGGTCTCCCAGACATTTCTTCAGCAGCTTGCTTTTCTCCGCGAGGTTGATAGCCTCGTCGAGACTCCCCGGCAGCGTGCTGATACCCCTCTTGATACGCTCATCCTCTGACATCTCGTATACATTCTCCTCAACAGGAAGAGGCGGTTCCAATTCCTTCTCAATTCCCTCCAGTCCGGCAGCGAGCATGGCGCTGAAAGCCAGATACGGATTGCAGGCAGGGTCGGGCGACCTGAATTCAATTCGAGTTGCCTTCTCTCTTCCCGGTTTATAGCCGGGAATTCGTATCAGGTCGGCGCGGTTTCTCATAGCCCAGGAGATGTAAACCGGCGCTTCGTAGCCCGGAACAAGGCGTTTATATGAGTTGACCCACTGATTGCTGACGAGTGCAATCTCGGGGGCGTGCTTGAGCAATCCCGCCAGATAGAACTTGGCTATCCTGGATAAATGATACTTATCGTTCTTATCGAAGAAAGCGTTTTGCTCGCCCTTGAACAGCGATTGATGGGTATGCATACCGCTTCCGTTGACGCCGAATACCGGCTTGGGCATGAAGGTGGCGTGGATTCCTTTTCTCAAAGCTATTTCTTTTACTACCAGCCGATAAGTCATGATGTTATCCGCCATGGTCAGGGCGTCAGTGTATCTCATGTCTATCTCGTGCTGACTGGGAGCGACCTCGTGATGGCTGTACTCCACTCCGATGCCCATTTCCTGAAGGGTAAGCACGGTCTCTTTCCTCAAATCCGTGCCTGTATCTGAGGGAATCATATCGAAGTAGCCGCCGTGGTCCAGAAACTCGGTATTTTGCGGAGATTTAAAGTAAAAATACTCAAGCTCGGGGCCGACATAGAAGGTATAACCCATGTCACTGGCTTTTTTCAGGTTCTTCTTAAGCACATACCTGGGGTCTCCTTCGAATACCTTCCCTCCGGGCCAGTAAATATCGCAGAACATGCGGGCAGCGCGGCTCTCTTTAGGGCTCCACGGTATAATTTGGAACGTGGAGGGGTCGGGCAAGGCCATCATGTCGCTTTCATCTATACGGGCGAAACCTTCGATGGAGGAACCATCGAAACCCATTCCGTCTTCAAGGGCAACCTCAAGCTCATCGACGGTTATAGCGAAGCTCTTCAAGAATCCAATGATGTCAGTAAACCAGAGCCTGACGAATTTTATATGATTCTCTTTAACTGTTTTTAATACGTAAGCTTTGTCTTTCTTTATAGCTGTCATCGAACAATACCCCCTTGTACCTGTCTTAGTTTATCCCTGAGAATCTCATTCAGTCAAGGGCTGTCAGGCAAGCTCCGGCTCGATAAGGCCGTAATAGCCGTCGCCTCTCTTATATATCACGCTGAATTTATTGCTTTCAGGGTTAAAAAAGATGAAAAAGTCATGGGAGAGAAGCTCCATCTGGTCTACCGCTTCCTCGGGGGTCATGGGCTTCACCGGGAAACGTTTGACCTTAACAATCCTGCTCTCTTTCTCCTCCTCTTTTACCTCGGTTAAGGCGGGCTCGCCAGCCAGTTCCCTGCGCAGCGGCGATATCCTTCTCTTGCTGCGATATAGTTTATCCTTGAAACGTTCAATCTGCCGGGTGAGCACATCCAGCACTTTGTCGATTGACGTGTTTATCGTGCTCGCTCTTTCCTCACCCCGGAGCAGCGTGCCGTGACTAGTTATAGTCACCTGAGCCACATAGCGGCTATCCTCCGACTTCGTCATTTCTCTGGTCAACTCTACCTTGACCTCGCCGATATCGGGGAAGTGGCGTTCCAGCTTCCCGAGTTTGCCCTCTATGTATTGCTGGGCTGCGGCATCAACCTCAAGGTTTTTGCCCTTGATAATAAGTTCCATCCTGTTCCCCCTCGAGTGTTAAATACTGCGAAAGAAAGGGTTCGGTATATTTAACCTGCTTAGAATGATTTATTTTATGCTTTACCTGCCGAATTTTCAAGGGTTTTACAAGAGCACAAATCAGCTTTCTCTGGCTACGGTCAGCCCCCAGACGGAGCTTGCACCTGCTGTTTTAAGGGCGATGGCGCAGGCATCGAGAGTGGCGCCGGTGGTGCTGACATCGTCAATGAGGAGTATCTGTTTACCTGCTATGTTTATGTTGCAGGAAAAGGCATGTCGTACATTCTGGCGGCGTTCCGCAGCACTCTTGGTTCTTGCCTGAGGCGCAACGTCCTGCACTCGAATGAGAGCGTCTTCCTCCATTGGCAAGCCGATTAACTTGCTTAACTCCTCAGCCAGGAGCGAAGCCTGATTGTAGCCTCGCTGTCGCAGCCGTTTCGGGTGCAGAGGCACAGGCACCAGAATCTCGACTATCATGGGGTGGGAGTGCAGATATTCGGCAAGAAGCTGCGCCAGAGGAGCAGCCATCGCTTTAAGCTGTCTGTATTTGAACTGGAGTATAGCCTGCCTAGCAGTACCCTGAAACAGGAAGGCGGAACGTATGCCGTTGATGGAGAGAGGATGGCTGAGGCATGCAGGACATAAATTGCCTTCGTTCACTGTCATCCCGCAGCGCAGACAGAGCGGAAGCCTCACCCGGGGCAGCGATTCGCTGCATGAGGGACATATCAGGCTGCCCTCCCTGCCGCATCCCACGCAACGCAGGGGAAGCAGTATGTCCAGGAGACTTGCTTTGACCTTTTGCAGGGATAGCTGCGGACTCAAAGTGCAGCCCCGACCAGTTGAGATATGCGCTGGACGCCTTCTTTCTGCAGGAAACGCTTGATGCCATCAATGATGTCCAGTGGTGTACAGGGGTTGGCATAGGTAGCTGTGCCCACCTGTACAGCGCTGGCTCCGGCCATGATGAATTGCAGGGCGTCGTTGGCTGTGGCGATGCCGCCGATACCGATAATGGGAACCTTTACTTTGCGGGCTACCTGATGGACCATGTACAGAGCGACGGGCTTGATGGCTGGGCCTGATAAGCCGCCGTAGATATTGCCCAAAACAGGCTTACGGGTTTGTGTATCTATCGCCGTGGCTTTAAAGGTGTTAATCAAGGAAACGGCATCTGTGCCGGCTTCTTCGACAGCCAGGGCGATCTCGGTTATATCCGTCACATTGGGCGACAGCTTGACGATGAGCGGGAGCGTGGTCTTAGCCCTGACGGCAGCGGTTACCGCGGCTGCCGATTTCGAGCTTGCCCCGAACTCCAACCCCCCCGCCGCAACATTGGGGCAGCTTATGTTAACTTCGATGCCGCCGATGCCGGCCACTTTGTCCAGCCGGCTTGCCAGCTCGGCGTATTCTTTAACGCTCTCACCCACAATATTTACGATTACAGGCACTTTCCATTTAGCCCAGATGGGCGCTTTCTCTTTGATTAGGGTTTCGACTCCTATGTTCTCCAGCCCGATGGAGTTGATAATGCCGCAAGCCGTCTCAACCAGCCTGGGCTGAGGATTGCCCGGGCGCGGCTTCAAGGTAGTCCCTTTGCAGATAATGGCTCCGAGTTTCTGAATATCCACGACATCGGCGTATTCTGTGCCGTAGCCGAAGGTGCCCGATGCGGTCATCACCGGGTTCGACAGGAGCAACCCCTGCCTGTTCTTAGGAGCCAGTTGCACTGATAAATCGGGTGTTTTCATAGCTTTCGGTAAATCTGTTGCAGTAACAGCGCATCCTCTTCGAGATTGGGGCTTTCGCAAATCAGCATGCCGCTGGCATGGAAATATCTCAAAGCTCTGAGCAGTTCCTCATACTGAAAATCCGATTCGGCGAGGTTCTCATGCCTGTTCTCCCCCTTGGCTCCGTAAGCGATGCCCGAGACATGGATGTGCATGTTGTTCAAAGCGTCGCTGCCCAGTTTGCTTTTAATCCGTTTGAGGATGCCGGTGAACTCATAGTATGTATTAAACTTCCCTGTACGGGCATGCCAGTGAGCGAAGTCCACTGCGGGCGCCAGTCCCTCCACCTCGGCGCAGAGGCTCAGGACTTCGTCCAGGGTGCCGAACTGGCTGTCTTTTCCCATCACCTCGGGCCTGAGCAGCACCCGATTGCCCTCTGCTCTAAGCTTTGCTGTTATTTGTTCGAGATTCGACTTGACTGCATCATACACGAGGCGAGGGTCATCTTTCAAATAGTAAGCGGGGTGGAACACGACACACTCTCCGCCCATGAGAGAGGTTATGCGCGCTGTCTGCATTATGCGCTCCCGGCTGGCAGCCGTCTTTTCGGGCTCTCTGGCGTTCAGGTTTATGAAGTAAGGGGCGTGGGCGCTGAGCCTGACCCGCCTTTTAATCGCTAACTCCCTTAGCTCTCGTGCGCTCTCCGGGCTCATCTTCACCCCCTGAACGAACTCCACCTCCATACAGCCTAGTCCGAGCTCGAAGCATCTCTGGATTCCAGCCCTGGTAGTTAACGCCTTTGAAGAATGAGGGATACCTGCTGTGCCAAAGACCAAGCCTTCTTTAATCGCTGCCTCTTTCTTCGGGTGATGCCGGTAGCTTCCTGTTCAAAGCAGACGCCAGTGGCGCTAACTGAGCCATGAACTGGCGGAAGCTGTCGAAAGTAAGCGACTGAGCGCCGTCCTTGAGAGCCTGGTCGGGATTGGGGTGCACTTCAATCATCACGCCATCGGCGCCTGCCGCCACTGCAGCCAGGGCTAAAGGCGGCACCAGATACCATTTCCCTGTGCCGTGACTCGGGTCGCCTATTATGGGCAAGTGGCTCAGCTTCTTGATTGTAGGTATTGCGCTAATATCCATCGTGTTCCGAGTATAGGTCTCGAAGGTTCGTATCCCCCGCTCGCAGAGCATTAACCGGCGGTTGCCCTGGGAGAGGATGTATTCCGCCGATAGCAGCCATTCCTGAATGGTTGCCGACATTCCCCGTTTTAGCATGACGGGCTTTTTCGTTTTTCCCACTTCATCGAGCAGGATGAAGTTCTGCATATTGCGTGCGCCTATCTGTAAAATATCGGCGTATCTTGCTACGAGGTCGACATCGTGCGGTGTGAGAACCTCGGTGATGAGAGGCATGCCTGTTTCGGAGCGTGCCAGAGCCAGTATCTCCAGTCCTTCTTTGCCAAGGCCGCGGAATTGATAGGGGGAAGTGCTGGGCTTGAAGGCTCCGCCACGCAAGATATTGGCGCCGGCCTCCTTGACTGCCCTCGCTGTGTCCAGCACCTGTTTTTCCGATTCTACGGCACAGGGGCCTGCGATTATGGTCAGGGTGTCGCCGCCTATAGTGACATCGCCGATTTGGATTCTGGTATCTTCGTGTTGGAACTCGCGGCTGGACAGCTTGTAGGGTTTGGATATAGGGATTACCTCTTCAACGCCGGGCAGCAGCTCCAGCATGTCTCGAAGCTCAGGGTATGTCTGTCCTACTACGCCAACCACAGTGCGTTCCATTCCCTTGGAGACATGGCCGGTGAGGCCGGACTGAGTTATCTTGTGTATGACTCCGGTGAGTTCCGTATCGCCGGAGCCTTTTTTCATTACTACCAGCATCTTCTCATCATCTCCTACTTTAGCTTCAGCCTTCAGCTATCAGCTTTCAGTGTTCCCTATTGGCCAACGGCTGAGCGCTGAAAGCTGCGTGCTTATATCTTTTGTGAAGCAGCTCCTTTAAGTTGAGTTGCGCCTTTTATGTAGACATGCACTATCTCATCGGCGCTTTTCTCCGTATTGTAGAGGATTAATATGCGGATACACTGCTTCAGGCTGTTGGGAACTTTCATTTCCTGGGCGCATAGCAGCGCGGTGTGCGACCACCCCAACTGGCGGGCTGCCGCTGCGGGGAACTCGGCATCGAGGTCCGGGGTTGTGGTAAATATAGCGCAGGCTACGTTTTCCGGCTTTATGCCGTTGGCATCTATCATTTTCTGCAACAGCTCTTTGCACGCATCTAGGATGTTCTCTTTGGTGTTGCCCTCTGCGGTGGTTGCTCCGCGGATACCCCTGCACCACATACTTGAATTCTCCGAATCAAAAGTTGTTTCCGTAAAGTATAACATAGCAAGAGGGATTTGACACGTCCCTCCGCCGTACGGTACTCATCTCAGCGCCATATCTTATTTCTTATCGGTTCCGAGATATTTCTCAGGGTTCTGGTCAAAAGCCCTTTTACAGCCTGGCGCACAGAAGTAGTACTTCTTACCCTTGTACTCCGAAGTGGCAGCCGCCTTCTTTTCGTCCACCTTCATCTTGCATACCGGGTCGATAGCCATTGCCAACCTCCTCAAAAAGATGCTTTTCAATCAACAATAACACGAAGTCATGGAAAAGTCACAAGAAGCGGGGAGCAAAAAGTTGAAAAATCATTGACAGTAGTATTTGAAAGCCAGCATCTTAAATTAGCCATCCTCATAGCCGGATAGGATAGGTATCTACTGGTTCTTGTTGATTTTTGAAATTATACAAAAGTAATATTGACTTGGCCAAAATTAAGTGACACAATTGCTACCTAAGAGCTTCCGCGGCTAACTCGTGCCGGTTTGCTCTGCCTTGTTAAGAAAGGCAGACCTATGTATGAGGCAATGCTGAACTCTGTGAAGCATGACTTCAGCAGCAAGAGTAGCGCCTCTGTGAATAAGAAATTTGACAAATTCGCAGGGCTACTGGCGGCTATTGTCATCGCGTCCATTCTTCTGACTTCCTTCGCAGCACCCGCAAGCGGTTCCCTGCTGACGCCTGAACCTTCGTTTACCCCGGCATCTATCGACTCGACCCCTATCACCGGTATAACCAGGGAAGTTAACGGGAATATTCTGCCCGGAGTCAGTGTTACGATTGATGGCATCGGCACGGTCATAAGCGATCAGGACGGGCTGTTCGGGATAATGGTGTCAGCGACGGGCGACTATACCGTAACTGCTCGCAAAGACGGGTTCCAGAACAGGAGTCGGACCGTTACCGTAGCAGGGTTGGGCGAAGGGTATGCTGTGACGTGTAACTTCCAGGGGCAATACGGGCTTATCCCCAATGCTCCCGATATGTGGTACGCCCTGGATTGTGTCAATCTCTGGCTGTACCCGCCCGGCCCGGACACCGGACTTGATATGTGGACGGCGTTGACTGTGGTAAATGCCGCGCTGTATCCTGTTACGCCTGCGCCGACCCCGACTCCGGCGCCAACACAAATACCTACGCCAACACCTACTCCTATTCCAACGCCTACACCGACCCCAACGCTTACATCTACACCTTCGCCTACACCAACCCCTGAACCGACATCTACGCCAACACCTACTCTTGCGCCTACCCCTACACCAACGCCAACGGCTGCGCCTACAATAACACCTGAACCAACACCTACAATTACACCTGTGCCTGCCACCTCAACCAGGGTGAGCGGTATAACGAGAGAGGCCAATGGCGACATCCTGCCTGGCGTTACCGTTACTCTTAATGGTATCGCTCCGGTCATAAGCGACCAGAACGGGCAGTTTGGGATAATG
>VGNW01000091.1 GCA_016865955.1 Chloroflexota bacterium
TGCTCGAAGCCAACCAGGAAATCCACCTCCCTCCTCTTAATCATCGGCGAATAGACATGCTTGCCCCAGCGAACATGGCTCACCACACTGCCGCCACGCTGAGCCATGCCCAGGGAATCTGTCTTTTTCACATCGTAGCCGCTGAGCATGCCTATCTCGGACATGGCATCGCTGGCCAGAATCACGCCCTGACCGCCGACACCTACCATGAGAACGTTTACATCTTTCATATCACTATCTCCGTACAACCTGGGTAGGTTGGAGCTAAGTCGCTTTCACAATGGCTTCCTGAGGGCAGACCTGAGCGCAAACGCCGCAGGTAGTGCCCAGGCAGACTCCGGCATCTATCACAGCCTTATCGTTAGCCAGAGATATGGCAGGACAGCCGATATCGAGACACGCATAGCAACTCGTGCACAAATCCTCATCTACTCTGGAGGGCTTGCCCTTTATCTTCGCATTCAGAGGACATGCGCCCCGCACTATCATCACCGACGGCTCGTTGGTTTCAAGGCAATGCTTGAGAGCCGTTTCGATGGCTTTCAAATCGAAGGCATTTACCACATGCACATCCCTGACGCCCACTCCCTCCACTACCTTCTCCAGCTTGACTGTTACAGCCTTTTCCCCTCTCGCCGAGACGCCTGTAGCGGGATGCCCCTGATGGCCGGTCATGGCGGTAGTACCGTTGTCCAGGATTATCACCGTTATGTTCGCCTGATTGTAAACTGCATCGACTAATCCCGTTATTCCCGAATGCATAAAAGTGGAATCGCCCAGCACAGCCACAACCTTGTTGGGCACCTTTGCTTTCGCCAGACCGATTGCCTGAGTTATGCTGGCGCCCATACAGGCGCAGGTATCCAGGGCTGCTAGAGGCGGATACACGCCCAGAGTGTAACAACCGATATCGCTGGTGACGATAACCTCATCTTTCTTCATTGGCCCGGATGAACCGGAACCCTGGAAACACAGCTTCCTCAGTACATACTCAGCGCCGACATGAGAGCAGCCGGCACAGAGCTGAGGTCGCCTTGCCGGCAATTGCACCGGTGGCGCTTTGGGTTGGGCAGAGGACTTCGAAGGTGCCGTCAGCAAACCGACTCTGATAGCGCCCTGCTCCACTATCTCGGGGTTGAGCTCGCCGATTATGGGTATGAACTCTTTCCCGATGGCAGGAATTCCCAGGCAGCGGAGCTCCTCTTCGATATAAGGGTCAAGCTCCTCGACCACAACTACCCTCTCAACTTCTTTAGCAAACTTGCGAATGAGGTTTTCTGGGAAAGGATATGTGGTTACGAGCTTGAGGAAGGAGGCGTTCTTGAATACCTCCCTGGCATATTGATAGGCGACACCGCTCGATACCACGCCGAGCTTGCGGTCCCCCATTATTATCTGATTCATGGGGAAGCCCTCTACATAGGAGCGCAGCTTGACGATGCGCTCCTCCATCGCGTTGCGGCGCGGTCGGGCATTCGAAGGAACCATCACAAGCTTGGCGGGAGAACGTGTGAAAGCGGCCTGTTTTAAATTCGCCTGACGCTCTCTAGTCACATTCACAACTGTCTTACAATGTGAGATGCGAGTTGTAGAGCGCAGTAACACCGGTGTATCGAATTCCTCGCTGATTTTAAAAGCCCATTCCATCAAATCGTAGGCTTCCTGGCTATCGGTGGGTTCCAGCATGGGCACCTTGGCAAACCTGGCGAAATGGCGGTTGTCCTGCTCGCCCTGCGAACTGTGCTCGCCCGGGTCATCGCAGGAAATCACCACCAGCCCCCCGATTATCCCCGTTGTCGAAACCGCAAAGAAGGGGTCGGCAGCCACATTCAAGCCTACGTGTTTCATCGAAGCCAGTGCGCGAACGCCGCCATAGGATGCCCCCATCGCTACTTCGAGGGCTACTTTCTCATTTGTTGACCACTCCACATATATGCCGTCGAAACGCGCCAGATTCTCCAGAATTTCGGTGCTGGGCGTGCCGGGGTACGCCGCAGCCACCGCTACGCCGGCATGATATACCCCCAGTGCAATAGCTTCATTTCCCGATAGAAGTTGCTTCAATTTGTATCATGCCTCCCTCGCCATTTTAACACTCTATAGCAGCTTAGGCTACTGCTTTCCCCAAGTAAGCCTGCCTGACCCTGTCATCGCCCAGAAGCTCCCGGGCAGTGCCCTCGATGGTAATACGTCCTCTCTCCATCACATAGCCCCGGTCGGCAACTTTAAGGGCAGCAGTGGCATCCTGCTCAACGAGAAGTATGGTAAGTCCTTCATCCCTGAGCCTGAGCAGGAGTTTTAGAATTTCTTTCACTAAATTAGGTGCCAACCCCAATGAAGGTTCGTCCAACAGAAGTATTTTGGGGGAGGACATCAGCGCCCTGCCTATAGCTAACATCTGCTGTTCCCCACCACTGAGGCTGCCTGCCTGCTGCTTCAGGCGCTCTCTCAGTACAGGGAAAAGCTTAAACACCATCTCCAGATTGGACTGAATCGACGGATGGCGCATAAACCAACCGACATATCCTAAAGCGCTTAACAGGTTCCGGCCGCGTTGGGAATAGCTGCCCAGGGTCAGGTTGTCCTTAACCGACATGGCTCCGAAGATCTGCCTTCCTTCGGGTACATAGCCCAGGCCGAGTATCACCGTTTTGTGAGAAGAGAGGCCGGAGAGCCTGCATTCGTCCAGCCAGATGCCTCCTGCCTTCAGAGGCACCACTCCCGTTATAGCATTCAAGAGGGTAGTCTTACCGGCACCGTTAGCCCCTATGAGTGTTACTATCTCTCTATCGTTCACTGACAGAGAGACCTCTTTGAGTGCCATAACATGACCGTATGCCACAGATGCCTTCTCCACCCGCAACATTACTCCGCCTCCTCCCCCAGATATGCCGCTATGACCCTCGGGTCCTTTTGAACCTGCGACGCGGTCCCTTCGGCTATCTTTGCCCCGCTGTCCAGGACTACTATCCACTCCGCTATACCCATCACCAGCGGCATATCGTGCTCTACCAAAATGACCGTTATTCCCATTTCCCTGATGCTTCGAATAAGGTCGCTCAACTGGCGCTTCTCCAGAGTATTAAGCCCCGCTCCCGGCTCATCCAGCATAATAAGCTGTGGTTCCGTAGCCAGCGCTCGTGCTATTGCCAGCAGTTTTTGCTGACCCAGCGGAAGGCTGAGAGCGTCCTGTTCAGCGTACGCCCCCAGCCCCACCAGATTCAGATATTTAATCGCATCCAGAGAGATAGCCTCCTCCTCGCGGCGTGCCTTGGGCAGGCGGAAAGCAGCTTCCAGGAAGCCATAGCTGCTGCGCGGGTGACGGCCTGACATCACATGCTCCAGAACAGTCATGTGAGTAAAAAGGTGGACATGTTGAAAAGTGCGTACAACGCCCAGCGACGCCCTTTTGTGAGCCGGCACTTTGTTGAGGAGCCTGCCTTGAAAATATATCTCTCCGCTGCTCACGGGATAAACCCCGGTGACGAGATTAAACAGCGTGGTCTTCCCCGCCCCATTAGGACCGATGATAGCAGTTATTTTGCCGGTCTCTGCGGACAGGTCGACTTTGTCCAGAGCGACCAGTCCGCCGAAGGTCTTACTCAACCCTCTGGTCTCCAATATTACAGACCCGCTCAAGATTCAGCCCCCTTCTGTCTATATCTGAGCCGCAACCGATTGAAGACCTCCTTGAGTTTGACAAACAAACCTTCGGGCATGAAAATCATCACCAGCATCAATATGAGGCCGTAAATGATGATGTCCCACTGGCCGAATCTAAGCAGTATCTCATCGCTCAGTATTCGGGTTGCACCGGCACCGAAGATAGCGCCCCACACGCTCGCCAGCCCTCCTATCACTGCCATAACTACCAGTTTTACCGAGGCCAGAAAATCAAAGGGCTGCGGACTGACGAAACGGAGATGGTGGACAAAGAGACTGCCCGCAATAGAAGCATATACGGCACTGAGCACCAGTATCTTTACTTTAAACTGGGCTACATTGATACCTATCGACTCGGAAGCAGCCTCGCTGCCGTGAATAGCCCTGAGTGCGCGGCCTGTCCGGGACCGCACTATGTTCTGCGATATGAGCAGGACAGCCATGCAGAAGAACCAGACCAGGAAATAGCGTCTAAAGGCACTATCGAAGACAAATCCACCTAAGGATAAATAGGGGATACCCGCCATTCCGTCGGGCCCGCCGGTGAAGTGGCTTAATTCCCTGAACAAAACCCACACAATCAAGCCCAAGCCGAGGGTGGCCATGGCCAGATAGTTACCCCTGAGCCTGAAGATGGGATAGCCGATAATATAAGCAAAAGCGCCGGTCATCACGGCTGCTATGAACATTGCCAGCCAGGGGTTGACGCCGTAGGTTTTGCTCAAGATGGCGGACATGTAGGCACCTATGCCGAAAAAGGCAGCCTGTCCCAGGGATACCTGTCCCGTATAGCCCATGAGAAGACACAAGCCCACTGTTACTATGGCGTAGATGCCGATGAAAATCATCAGGGTGGTGTACCGCCCCAGGAACCAATCAAAGGGAACCAGTATCAGAAACGCAAGCAGCGCTGCGACAGCAAGGTATGCCCACTTGCTCTTCAATCCGGCTGACATCAACCTGTCCTCTCCTCTTCTGCCAGCTTGCCCGACCTGACCAGCAGTATCAGCATCAGGACGATCAGTGCTATTGCATCTTTATAGGCAGAAGTGAACGGCCCCCAGTTAGCTGCCACCGCCAGGGACTCAACGATGCCCAGCAGTAATCCGCCAAACACCGCTGCCAGCGGGCTCTTGAAGCCGCCGATGGCCGCTGCCACAAAACCTTTAAGCCCTAACATTACTCCCACATTGTAAGCTGTCAGGGTGAACGGGGCCATAACTACCCCACCAATGCCACCGATCGCTGCTGCCATTACGAAAGCAATAAGCGCCATTATCTTCGGATTTACACCCACCATGCTGGAAGCCACCGGATTTATGGCGCACGCCTTCAAAGCCTTACCCACCATAGTGTAAGTAAGAAAAAGATGAAGGATAATAGTAACCACCACGGTAGTCCCGATTATCCACAGGGCTTGAGGATGGATATACGCTCCCAGAAAAGATAGTGAGGTGCTCCCGCTGAAATAAGGAGGGCGTACAGCGTCTACGCCCCACAGCTCCCCGGCAATGCCGCGGATAAAGATGGCTGCCCCGATAGTGATAATAATCAGGCTCACCACCGATGCACTTTTGGCAGTGCGAATTGCCAGCAAGTACATGAAAGCGCCAATAAGTGATGCGATGATTACCGCTACTATGAGAGCAGGAGCAAGCGGAAGTCCTGCGGAATGAGCCAGCGTGAACGAGAGCAAGCCACCCAGCATCACAAACTCGCCCTGGGCGAAGTTAATGATCTTGGTGACAGCGTAAATTATGGTGAACCCAAGACCGATTAGCCCGTAAATACTGCCCTGGGTAACACCCGATACCAGATACTGGAGAAACTGGTCCGCTGACATGCCTCAGGCCTCGTGATTCCCAAACTAGACAATGGGGGGAAAGGAACGCTTTCCCCCCTTTTATTTCAGGTGTTGGCAGAGTGCCCGGCTTTATTGCTGAAGCCAGGTCCACTTCCCATCGACTATCTTAATCAGAGCAAGAGAGCCCGGTTGCATTCCCAGATGGTCTGTCGCGGACATAGTGAAAACGCCACTAATGCCCACAAAATTTTGTATCTTCTCCACCTGATCCCTTACCGCCTGCCTGGTTGCAGCGGTTGTAAGCCCCTCTTGTATCTTTCCAAGAGCTATAACAACCATGCTGAGTGAATCATAGGCATGTCCGCCAAAGGTGCTGGCCTTCTTGCCCGCATACTTGGTTTCGTAGTCCGCCTTGTATTGAGTAAGCACGTCTTTCTGGGGGTCTGTAGCAGGGACTTCATTGACAACCAGAAGCTTGCCTGCCGGGAAGATGACTCCATTGGCAGCAGCGCCGGCATTCGTGATGAACGCCGCATTGGCAATCCCATGGCTGCAGAAGAGAGGGATGGTCATCTGCAGGGTTTTCATGTCCTGGGCAACAATAGCGGCTGGCTTGTCAGTAGACCAGCAAATCACAGCTTGCGCATCCGTACCCTTGATATGGGTAAGCTGAGACTGCATGCTGGTATCCTCGCTGGCAAATGTCTGGTCGTCCACAATCGTGATTCCATAATTAACCGCATCCCTCTTGAGTACTGTTCTACCGCCAGCGCCAAACGCGTTTGTATCCGTTATAATAGCTACTTTTGTAATGCCCTTCGCCTGCATGTATCTGAGGATTTCTGCCGCCACCTCTTTATCTGCCTGGGGGGTCTTGAACACCCAGTATCTCTCTGATACCGGTGTCACAATCCCTATGTTGGCAGCACATGAGATAAGCGGGATTTTTGCCGTAGTCACAGTCTCGATGATGGCAAGGCTTTCCGGACTCCCTGTAGGCCCGATTATAGCCAACACATTGTCCTGCTCAATGAGCCTGGTCGCCAGGGTCGCGCATTTGGCCGGATCGGTCTCCGTATCGTAGAAGATTAGCTCCAAAGGATGACCGTTGACGCCGCCGGCAGCGTTGATTTTCTCAACCATCATATCGACCGTCTCTTTTTCAGGAAGACCGAGGTTCGAGTTAGCCCCTGTAATCGAGAATAGTGCGCCGACTTTGTAAGCTGGCTTTTCCGTTGCAGCCGGTGTTGGCGTCGCCCCCTCTTCACTACCAGAGCAGCTTATGCCACCAAGGGCAAGCAACGCCGCCAGTAGGGTTAGAACTACTGCATACTTTAAGTAGTTCCGCATTGTGCATTCCTCCTTTTCTTTTTTGTGCAGACCATCTCGAAAAGGTAGGTTGCCACTGTCATTCCCGTCAGCGCTTCCCCCTCGTGGCTGCCGAGGTGATATTATAACCAATGATTCATCGCCATGCAACCTGCCCAGCTTTGAGTACTATTAAGCCTCTGTTTCTGAGGTTGCAGAGAGGGTGCTCTGCACTTATACTATGGGGCGTCTATGTATCCGTACCGATCTTCAGGCAGATAGCATGGATGGTTCCGTCACAAATAAGAGACGCTTAACTCAACGAGCGCAAAAAATGGGAGAGAAAGCGCGCTACCAGGCATCTTTGCTGGCAGCCTGGGCACAACTGCAAATCCTCTATTGCTTCAATCTGATTGCGTATTACTTCCGTAACACAAGCCCGGTGCATCCCCACTCTTTCAGGAAATCATTTCGCATGATGCAGGTGGTTCATAAAGTTAAGGGGTACACAGCCGTGTTCGTGCCTCGCCTCGTCGCCCTCTACAAGCTGAGCGACGAGGTTAACCGGCTCTCTTTGCCTGGAGATTTCGTCGAATGCGGTGTATACAACGGCGGCTCGGCAGCCATCATGGCTTCATTCTGTGAGAAAACCGAACCCAAGAGAAATATCTGGCTCTTCGACTCCTTCGAAGGTCTGCCCAAACCCACAGAAGCAGACGGCTATGAAGCGCCGCCATACGAAGGCTGGTGCCATGGCGATCTGGAAAAAGTAAAACGAATATTCCGGAAGCTGAGCATACCGGAGTCCCGCGTTCACATAGTCAAAGGATGGTTTCAGGACACGTTCCCGACTGTAGAAATACCACAAATAGCCATACTGCACATCGATGCAGACTGGTACGAGAGCGTCAAGCTGTGCCTGGAGAAATTCTATGATTGCGTCCAGCCTGGCGGGTATATAGTTCTCGATGACTACGGCGACTGGCAGGGCTGCAAGATAGCAGCCGATGAGTTCATCAAGTCAAGAGCTCTGGACGTGAAACTGATTCAAGTTGATTACACGGGCTTTTATTTCCGGAAACCAAAGAAATAAGCATAGAGGCGGGCCGCGAACCGCCCCTACTGAGTCGTACAACGCAGTGAAAAAGGCTGAATATCCCTCCTCTCAAGGATATTCAGCCTTTTTAGCCTGCTTTGAACTTATCTAGTAGCCAGGAATTCCTGACTTATCCCTTGCCAATTTTGAACATCTTCGTGCCGCACGTCGGGCAGACGCCCTTCGTAGCCGGCTTGCCATTCTTCATTTTGATGGCGGTGGCGTTCTTCATTTCTTTTTTGGCGCGGCATTTCATACAGTATCCTTGCATCTCTTCTCTCCTTTCTCTCTAGCTTCTTGCGAAGCAGGCTAGCACAAAATTGCTCTCGTGTCAAGATGGCGAATTGACTCATAATTATTGTTACCGAAATAGGTATCGTTGCGTCAATAATAGTGTTACCGAAAGGAGGCTAGGTGACACTTCGTGGTGACTCAGTGGAACCACGACGCAGCATACTGGAATATGC
>VGNW01000092.1 GCA_016865955.1 Chloroflexota bacterium
AAACGGTCTTGAGCCCATTCTACCTGGTCATACTGGTCTAAAGGGGAGGGTATATCGAATAACATATCTCTTTCCTTGACAAACGCAGCGCTTTCATACATGCGAGGCGTCCTTCCCGTTCGGGAAGGACGCCGTGGCAATCTCTACATGTCCCTGTTCGTACGAGTGCGATGAGATTGCTTCGCCTCCTTCCCCTCGAGAAGGATGTACTCGCAATGACATAGCATATTAGCCCGGCTATTTGCGGAACCTGGCGATGTCTTTATCCACGTCCACGATACCGAGCCTGACCAGCGTACTCTTGGTCGGGATGCCGTTTTTATCCCAGCCCCGCAGCCCGTAATACTGGTCGATGATTTTGTCCGGCGTCCTTATCATCTCGCCATCGCGGACGCCGCCAATCAAATGCTCAGTGAGAAACCTTCCGGGCAGCCTGTCGTCCTTCCTGCTGAATCCATCGCGCACATTAAAGCAGCGCTCCAGATTATAGACCTTCTCCCCCACAAAGAATTGATAGTCCACATCGGCGAACTTGTCTACACCCGTGGCTGCTGCCAGCATCCTCCCTATCAGGTCATGGTCGTACAACTGCAAATGGTGGCTGGGGAAGATGCAGGCTACGGACAATTCCAGCGCTGCTGTGGAATCGTGGTTCCACTTTATCACATCGCCCTGCCCCTCGTCTTGCGTCGGTTCGATAAGCCGCGGCTTGGGATCGCCTATCTCCTGCTGAGGCCAGCCAAAGTTGTGATTCGCCCCCATATTGCTCAATGCCCAGTTCATGCCCATAGCTTTGCGAGCGCGCGGGTCGTAGCCAGGCGTCTCCAGCCCCTTGACGTGCATGGCATACTGCTCCGCACCTTTGCCGATGTGCTCGGCAGCCCGTTTCACGCCCTCGGCAAGTATATCGCCCAGCCCCTCACGGCGGGCGATTTTCTCCACCAGCTTAATCATCGGCTCGGGGTCTCCGTATTTGAGCACCAAGCCATCCGTATCTTTCTTGGTCAGGATGCCCTTCTCGAAAAGCTCGTAGGCAAAGCCGATGCTGTTGCCGGTGCTTATCACGTCCAGACCCTGCTCGGCGCAGATGTGATTGCAGACCAGCGTCGCATTGGTGTCGGTGCATCCGGTAGGTCCGCTGAAAACCCAGGCACCTTCGAACTGCGGCCCCTCCACTGTAAGACCCTTATAGGGGCCGTCGGGCACCCTCCTGATTTTGCCGCATTTGAGCGAACACGCATAACAGCCGACGTGGTCTACGGTAATTTTGGAGTAGGGCCACATTCCGATGTTCTCAGGCCAGTTCGCCAGCTCGCCGTAACGCCAGTTCTTCATGGGAATGGAGCCGTAAACGGGATAAAAGTAGTCCAGCCCCTGCACAGTGCCGTATTCCTTGAACACATCGTAGCCCAGGCCCGCCTTCATGGCTTTCACCTGTTCCTGCACCAGCTTTTTGAACTCTGCAGGACAGGCGATGTCTTCCCTGCGTTCGGCTACTATTACCACAGCCTTGAGGTTCTTGGACGCCATCACAGTCCCCGTGCCGCCGCGACCCGCGGCGCGCTCGCCGCTGATTATCGGTCCGAAGCGCACCAGCTTCTCCGCCGCCGGTCCCACACAGACCATGCGCGCCTTTACCCCGTGCTTCTTCTTCAGATATGCCTGGGCTTCGCTTGTAGTCTTACCCCAGATGGGAGCGGCATCGAGGATTTCATACTTGCCGTCCTTGATAAAGATGTAGGAGGGTTTGGCGGCTTTGCCCTCGATAATCAGCAGCTCAAAGCCCGCCCATTTCAGCCAGGCTCCGAAATCGCCTCCGCCGACGCTGCGGGTGTAGGTGTTACTGAGAGGGCTTTTGGTGACAGCTATCCATTTGGAGAAAGCCTGTGCACTCGTCCCCGCCATCGCTCCCACTGTGAGGTACAGCTTGTTATCCGGGCCGAGGGGGTCTATATTTGGCTTGACCTCATCGTAGAGATATCTGGCGCAGAAGCCGCGCGCTCCTACGAAGTCGTTTTGTATCTTTGGGGGGATATCCTCTTCTTTCGACTTGCCGCTGGAGAGATTGACCCGCAACAGACTGCGCATCGCCTGCTCCTTTCGCCCGCCGCGAAAATTATGCCCCGACCCCGACCGCCCGTCAATGGCTAAGGTTTAACCTCGCTGACCTTCCAGTTCTCGTCCACCCACAGGCCGATAATATCGGCATTAAAGCCCCAGGACTTCACGGTTTTCATGGCGTTTCGTACGTGTATAAAGTGGGTATCCTTGTCCACGGGGTTGCCCGCGCAGTCGTGATGTCCCACTATTGCGATGTTCTTGGAGCCGTGCTTGCCCGTTGAAATTGCCACCCTGCGTTTTATGGATTCGACTGCGGCAAGGTCTTTATTGGATGCCAGTATGCCGTTGGGCCCCGGCTCGGTAATTGTGTCCACATAGTCCACCCTGTACTTCTTCTTCATGTATTCGTTCACCGGCAACTGAGTCCTTCCGTCCATGCAGTTTATAGCCGTGGCAAACTTCTTCTCGCTCATAAACATCTCCCCCTTATCTTCACGATTGTTTAATATCAGCAGCTTCTGTAGGTAGCCTCAGTACGACGTGACACATGCGATATAAGAACCAGTTTCTCTTTGTCATAAACCTCGTAAACCACCCGATAGGCGCCCACCCGTATTCTGTAAGCCCTCTCAGTACCCTCGATTTTCCTTACCTTGTGAGGACGCGGATTGTCAGCCAGACCGCTTATGGCGTTCCTCGATCTCTCAAAGCCGGGACGTTGTATCCGTTCGCCCAGCTCATTCAAATTGCGGTCAGCGGTGGGCGATACCTCAATCCTGTACACTATATGCGCTTAGCCTTCCCTTCTCGCCTGCTCACCGCTGCATTCAGTTCTTTCTCTACTTCAGACCAGGGGCGCCCACCCGCCTCTTTCCACTCGCCGCGTGCCTCCTCGATTACGGGGAGAAGCTCAGCATCCTCACGGCTCTCCAGCCACTCTTTTACCGCCTCTGCAATGATATAGCTTGCAGGCTTGTTACGTATGGCAGCCTCGACCTTCAAGTTTGTGTAGAGGGCATCATCGTGAAAAACCACGGTCATTCTTTTGGACATCACTACATCACGCGCCTTTCCGTCATAAATGCATACAGGCGTACATACGCCTGCCTGGCATTCTAACCTTATACGCCTTCACTGTCAATCGCCCTGCGACATTTTCCTCTTGACAGAATAAGAACATGTGTTCTACTATGGCGCTGCCCTATTTGTTTAATGGAAGGAGGTGAAGATGGCGGAGGAAACCAGAGACACGGAAAACAAGATGACCGGTGATGAGTTGCAGGCAAAAATAGTCCAGCTTGAACAAGCTGTCGCTGCCAGGGATAACGAGCTGTACACTCTGAAGAGCTCTCTGTCAGGCGCGGTAACGAAGTATCGCGCCGCTGTGCTCGCCGGTATGCCCGATGTGCCCGAGGACCTGGTCAAAGGCACAACCATCGATGAGATAGACTCCTCGCTGGAAACGGCGCGGGGCATCATCGCGAAGGTCAGGCAGCAGCTCGAATCGGAGTCTGAGGCAAAGCGAGTGCCTGCCGGAGCACCGCCGCGCACGCCGCAAGACCTGTCGGCACTCACCCCGGCGGAGAAAATCGCCTATGCCTTAGCGAAACAAGCTTGAGTAAACCGTTCGTGGTGAGCTTGTCGAACCATGAACGGCCCTTCGACAGGCTCAGGGCGAACGGTAATTTCCCCTATAGGGGCGAGGTCCCCTCGCCCGAGCTAACAAACAAAAAAAGGAGAAAAACGAATGGCATTGACCTTAGCAGAAGCAGCCAAGCTTTCCAACGACGTCCTGCTTCAGGGCGTCATCGAGACCATTATCTACGATAGCCCGGTGCTCCAGGTGCTGCCCTTCATCGAAATCGTGGGCAACGGACTCACCTATAATCAGGAGAGCCAGGCTCCCACCGTAGCCTTCTACGATGTCGGCGACACCTGGGCGGAGTCCACACCCACCTTCACCCAGCAGACCGCCACGCTCAAGATTCTGGGCGGCGACGCCGATGTGGACAACTTCCTGTCCAAGACCCGCAGCAATATCCAGGACCTCGAGGCTGCCATAGTGCAGCTCAAGTCCAAGGCGGTGCAGCAGAAGTTCGACGACTCGTTCATCAATGGCGATACGTCATCCGATGCCAAGGCGTTCAACGGCATCGACAAGCTGTGCGCCTCGGGACAGACGCTCACCATGGGACAGGACGGCGGCACGCTCACCCTGGAGAAGCTCGACGAGCTGGTCGATAAGATAAAGGGCGGCAAGCCGGGCATGCTGCTCATGAGCAAACGCAGCCGGCGCAAGCTCACCGCGCTGAGCCGGGGCTCGGGCAGCGGCATCATGGAATTCGACCGCAATCAGTTCGGTCAGATGGTGCAGTACTACAGCGGCATCCCCATCGGCGTCAACGACTGGATTTCCGATGCCAAGACCGTGGGCGTGTCCACCGACTGCTCCACCATCTACGCTGTTTGTTTCGGCGAGGGAGCCGTAGCGGGCTTAACCGCACCCGGCGGTTTACAGGTGGAACGCGTAGGCAGCCTGGAGACCAAGGATGCCAGCAGGACCAGGGTCAAATGGTATGTCTCTCTGGCGCTGTTCAACACCCTGAGGCTGGCAAAGCTCATCGGCGTCCGCAATTAGTAATTATTGAATGTAGGGGCATAGCGCGCTATGCCCCTACGAAATCCCCCCGTAGGGGCGCGGTTTCCGCGCCCGAAACTGACCGCTCACAAATAAATGGGTAGCAGGGAGCACCTGCTCCCTGCAAAGGATGGAGCGGGTGCTCCAACCTACCCTGATGCTAAAGGAGCCAACCATGAACCTTGCCGATATGAGAGCCAGAATCCGCAAAGACCTCCGCGACGAGGACTCCCAGAACTACCGCTGGACGGACGATGAGCTGAACCGGCATATCGACCGCGCCGTGCGCGAACTGAGCCTGTCGTGCCCACTCGAAACAAAGGCAACCCTCACCACAACCGCAGGCAGCCGCGACCTATCCCTGTCCTCACTCAGCGGCGTGGTGGAAATCGAGGCTGTAGAGTATCCCGCGGGCAACTACCCGCCCTCGTATGTCCGCTTCAGTGCATGGTCGGATACACTGACCCTGCTTATCGATTCCCTGCCCGGCGACGGCGAGGATGTGTATGTCTACTATGGCAAGCTGCATACGCTGGACGCCGGTAGCTCCACCGTCCCCGCTAGACTCGAAGACCTCGTTGCCACCGGCGCTGCGGGCTATGCCGCCATCGAGTGGGCCAGCTTCGCCACCAACCGCGTCAATGTTGGAGGCTTGGACGTCTGGCGCAGCTACCTGACCTGGGGACAGGACAGGCTCGCCCAGTTCCTCAAAGGACTGGCAAAACACAGCAAAAAGAACGCCGTGCGGGCACGCAAACTATATACACCGGTTTGAAAATGAGTAACTCTCTGTATCGCGCTTTGCTTCACGCTGTCCTGGGCGGCTTCGCCGCCTGGGCAGCGCACGTATGGATTTACGGGCTGGTCATAATCGTCTGTTTCCTGGCTTATGAACTGAGCGAGGACTGGCGCATCAAAGACCACGCTTATATCGATATCCGCGGCTTCCTCGCCGGCTTCGTTCTGGGCATCGTCGTGATTGAACTGGTGAGGTTGTTCTGATGGGCTGGACATCTTTTAACGACAGGCTGGCGCTGATAACGGTACTGGTCATCGTGATACTGTGGCTGGCGCACCGCTGGATAAACCTGCCCAGCGAGGTTATCGGCGCCACCATTTTGCAGTTCGGCCTCATCATGCAGCATTATTACCGCAAGACGTCACGCCGGCTATCGCGTAAACGCAAAAAGGGCAGTTCATAAACAATGCTATCACCCTCACCTAGCCTCTCCTTCAAGGGAGAGGAAACCCAAACCTTCCCTCCCCTTGAGGGCTTCGCCGTGAGCTCAGCCGAACGGAGGGATAAGAGGGAGGGGTAATCAGCTTCCCGATATCCAAATCCACCTTTATAAAGGTGAATCAAGGGGGATTACACAATGTAGGGGCGCATGGCATGCGCCCTTTGGCGAGGGCACCTCGCCCCTACGGGAAAACGAAGGAACCTTATGAGGACATTATCATCCACCCTGCTCGCTGCGCAGAAATCCGGCACCCGCCTGCCTTATGTAAAGCTCGAAATAAGAGACAGGGTAGCAGGCATCACCCGCCTGTCCTGGCAGAGGCTCTACACCGGCAGCGAGCCCGATTTCCACCACGCCGCGACCATGTCCAGCGACGGCTCCCTGACCAGGGCAAGGGTCGCCCCGTCCACTAATCAATTATATAGACAACGAGTGACAAGCCCTGGACAGGGAAGCGACTTCAGTGCCTGGACAGCGGTCTGCTCCGTGTCCAGCGCCTCTGGTATAGCGTTAGCCAGCCGCGGCTCCGCAGCGCTCCTGTTTTATGCGGACACCGACCAGCAGACCATATACTGCCGGGAGAGCACCGACTGCGGAGCGACCTTCGGCGACCCCACCCAGGTAACCACCGCAAGCTCGGGCGTGGGCTGGCTCGCCGCTGCCATCAACCCCGGCAATGCGGTCTGCCTGTTCTACTCCGTGGGCAGCGCGGTCTACGCCGTCAAACGCACCGGCGGCACCTGGGGCTCGCCCTCCGCCTGGACTAACAGCGCAGCTGCCATAACGGGCATCGGCTGCGTGCATCAGGGCGACTGGAATCTGGCAGTCTGCGGGCAGGACAGCGCCGGCAGCAACAGGGTCTGGACCTGCGTCTACGGCGACGGCTACTCACGCAACCCCGGCGTCTGGTCGAGCCTGGCGGAGCTTATGGCAGCCAGCGCCGGTTCGAATGTGGAGTTCCGCTGCCCCTGTCTCGACTACCCCGATGTGTTCCGCCTGTTCTTCGTGGAGAAATACAGCGGCACCGAGTCCTACAGCCGTCCCTGCTGGTCGCACTCTCTGGCATCCGCCGACTTCGTCGCCAACCTGTGGCGCGAGCCCGTGCCCTTCAATCTGTCCAGCGACTACGGCACGGCGATGACGCACGGCGGCTCTTGCGTCTGGCTGTCCACGCCGTCGGGCTTGTGGCGCGCCCCCATCTCGCCATCACCGCTGAATGTGAGCAACGATGTGCTCTGGCTTAGCGCGCAGACAAGGGGCTTAAGCCCCTTGTCTGGAAATGTGCAAATCCTGCTGAGGAACGATGACGGCCGCTACTCCATACCTCCATCTCCTATCAAGCCCGGCTCCGAGGTGCTGTTCAGCCCGGGATACCGCACCGCGTCAGGCTTAGAGGTCTCATCAGGGCTTGCCTACTGGATAGACGGCTGGTCATACCTATCAGCCATGAACCATGAACCACGAGCTATGCTCCGTCTCTACGCCTCCGACGGCTGGGGATTGCTGGAAAGATGGAAAGCGAGGCGCCAATTCGCCTGGGCAGCGGAAGAGAAGGACGTTTTTCAGTTGCTCCGGTTCATCCTGTCCCGGGCAGGTCTGGAGCTCTCCGCGTTCAGCAGCAGCGATGCGCTGGTCAATCACTATCCCGCCTTCACCGTCAATCCCGGAGAGAGCGGCAAGACCGCCGTCCTCCGCCTGCTGTCACGGGTGCCCGATGTACTGTTCTTCTGCGGCAGCTACGGCTACATCGTCAACCCGCAGGCATCCGACAGCAGCGTCTATTCCTACGGCACAGCCCACGCCATACTTGAGGCCGAATATGCAAAGCGTATCAGGGAGAGTAACCGCGTGCAGGTCTTCGGCAGCGGGGTGTTTACCGAAGACTGGGACTGGGATGAGATAGAGCTTGTTTATGACCGGCTGGCGCAGGTGCATGACATAAATCTGGACACCGCAGCCGGGGCGCACGACCGCGGCGAGGCAGCGCTCAGAAAAGCCGGCATCGAATCGCTTGATGGTTATATTCTCGTACCGATGAACTGCGGCCAGGAGCTGTACGATGTCATTGACATAACAGACCCGCTCGCCTCGCTCTCCGCCGCCCAACGCAGAGTTCTATCGCTTCATCATCTGTACGATACCCAGAAGGGCGTCTATACGCTGAAGATAGGATTAGGCAATGTCTAATCATTTATGTCATTGATTATATGAAAGCGCTGCGGTACCCCCTATACTGTAGGGAAAGCCGAACGAAGAGTAAGGAGGTACTGCAGCATGAAGTATTATATC
>VGNW01000093.1 GCA_016865955.1 Chloroflexota bacterium
TAGCGGAAGGCAATACGAACAAGCGTATTGCCACTCTCCTCGGTATAAGCGAACAGACGATAAAGAACCATGTAAGCGCCATACTTCGAAAGCTGAACGCCAACGATAGAGCTCATGCCGTATTCCTGGCATTGCGCAACGGCTGGATATCTGCCGAGGCAAATAAAAACGGAAGCAATAAAGAAAGGAAACTTACGCCAGGTTCACTCCACGGCTCTCACAACTGAAAACCGACAAAAATACTATCCCGTATAAAGCAAAGATAAGCCCGTTCGTGGTGAGCCCTTCGGCTTCGCTCAGGACAGGCTTGTCGAACCATGAACGGGCTTCTTGAATCTCAGTGCGAACGGTAACAAACTATTTTCGGGACAATGCCATCCCTTTAAAAAACGGTGGGGCCAAACCCCATCTCAGCTTTGAGGTTCCACTTGCCCAAGGGGCACTCGATTAACTGCTCGTGCTTCAGCTTCAATACCCATTCGCCGTCAGGCAGATTGCAGTACTCGTTTAGTTTCGATCTCCGGCGTTCGGCACGAAAATATTCGCAACTTCTGGGGCACAAGTTCGTGCTCGTTAACATCAGAATCATTGACCTCTCCTCTGATAACACACAACACTAGATGCTAACAACAAAATCCGGTTCAATACTTGCCGCCATAGAATAAATGCCCGAGCGTTTCAGCTTTTACTACGGGCAGACGCCTGAACGCGAATTCGCAGATTCAGGATGCCGCTTTGCCCGCCTTTACTTCGCGGCGAACCCTTCACAGGCTTGAGAGTCCACTCTCACTTGCATACCGTATTTCAAGCCGGCATGTTTGGCGCTGGTGCAATTAAAAAACTTCTTGTCCTTCTCGGGTTTATAGTTCTTACAGTTACCGCATACGGCTTGCTTGACCTCTTTCGCCATCTGTCACCTCTCGGTATATAATAAATGTATCGATATTATACCATCAATTTCACCGCCCAGCCATAATTCGAGGAAATTCCTATGAGATAATTGAATGTCGCCAAGTATAAATCCAGCATCAGAATTGCTTGACAAGAATAACAGGACAGAACATAATCGAATTGGAGGGTATTTATATATGTGGCTTCAAGTTAGACTTTATCTTCTGCTGGGATTGATGTTCGCCCTCGTTTACGGCCTTATTGTAGGGGTGTCCGCAGCGGTGGGCTATACCAATTTCATCTTCTATGCCGTGCTGGCGTTCGTCCTCGTCGGCATCCAATACCTTGTCGGTCCAGCGATAGTAGGCTGGACGATGAAGGTAAAATACGTTTCCGAACAGGAGGCACCGGAACTACATCGAATGATCGAAGAGCTGGCTCGAGCAGCGGGGATACCCAAGCCCAGAGTGGGCATATCCAGGGTCGGCATCCCCAACGCCTTCGCCTTCGGCAGATACATGGGCGACGCCCGGGTCTGCGTGACTGAAGGCATACTCAGACTTCTCAGCAAAGACGAACTGAGAGCAGTGCTGGGCCATGAGATTTCCCATATAAAGCACAGGGATATGACCCTGATAACCCTCCTTAGTGTCATCCCCATGATTTGCTGGTACGTTGCCTGGGGACTGATGTGGTCCCGGGGAGACAGTAACCGCAGCGGAAGCTATGCCGCGCTCATCGGGATTGGGGCTTTCCTGCTCTACTTCATAACTAATCTGCTAGTGCTTTACGCCTCCCGCATCAGAGAATATTATGCTGATTTAGGCAGCGTCCGTGTGGGCAATGCGCCCCATAATCTTGCCACAGCCCTGTACAAGCTGGTTTACGGCAATGCCAGAATGCCCAAAGAGGCTTTGAAGCAGGCGGAGGGGCTCAAAGCCTTCTTTGTTAATGACCCTTCACGTGCCTGGAACGAGATAAAAGAGCTAAGGCAGATTGACCTCGATATGAGCGGAACTATAGATAGCAGCGAGCTTATGGCACTGAGGACTAAGGATATACGCGTTAATTCAGCAGATAAGCTGATGGAGATATTCAGCACGCACCCTAATATGCTTAAGAGAATCAAACATCTGTCATCGCTTACAGGAGGCTAGCAAACAGGCAAGCGTTTATTTCTTAAACAGGCGGAGGAATCTGTCCTCGTACTCCTCGAACAAACCCCATCTGTCGAGCTCCAGTTTCAGCACAGAAGGGTCAACTTCACCCCTCTCCACAACGGCGAAAAGTCGCTCGATGGATTGCCTGGCTTCTGCAGGAATCCCTCTGCTGTCCACATCCAGAAGCCCTCTTCTTCCCAGATCGAAAACGTTGCTGTTCAAAGAATACCTGGTCATATCGTAAATGAACTTCAGCAAAGAGACATCCCACAACTCGTCAACGCCTTTGATAATAGTGGCGAGTTGGTCTCCCGCCTTATCTATTCTTTCACCGATATTTCGCACCACGGATTCCATATCCGACGCTACGATGTTCAGCTCCTTCGGTTCGTTCTTATAGCCATAGAAAAGGCCGGGGGTATGCATCCCGTACTCTCTTGCCACCGTCTCCAGATAGCGCCTGGCATGTTCGCTGAACCCCTCTACGTTGATTAAATACGATGGCGTCACTACCTTGGGCTTCTCAGCCCGCACCCTCCCCTCTCTCACCACGGTCTCCTGTGCCCCTTCAACCATCTCCTTGTATGCCGGCTCGGTAACCAGATAGTAGTAGATGTTGGTAGTGCCGAAGGTAGCCAGCGCCTGTTTGGGAGGACGCAAGACTTCGGTATGACTTATAGCGTATTCAATTCTTTCGTCATCTGTGCTCATTTAATGAATCGCAGGGTATCTATCCTCTGCGCCCCTGATTAGATTTTATCTCAATTCTTGCATTTATGCTATTTTTAAGGGCGCAATAAACGCGCCCTTTCAGTTTGTCCCGGCAATTTTTTGCTTCCCTATATATGGAACTCCACTACATCGCCATCCTCAAGCACATGTCCCCGGCTGACCCGCTGCCCGTCGAACTTCCCCGAGCCCCATACCTGCGCATACTTCAGATTCCTGCGGAAATCCTTATGAATTGCTTCGGCGGCTTCCTCAACGGTGCTCCCCTTCTTGAGAATCACAGGCTCGTTCAAATCCGCCTTCATTCCCGGAGCCTTGGTATATACTCTCATTATATCAAGTATATTATAGATAGCCCGTTTCATCTCTTCCAGACCGGTGCCCTCTTTTACCGAAATAGCTACCAGAGGAGTTTTTCCGCCGTAGCGAGCGTTTAATAGTTTGAAATTATCTCCCGTCATATCCAGGTCGCTCTTGTTGCCGACAATCAGCGCCTTTTTTTGAGCCACCCCTATCAAAAGCTCGTCTTTGACCTCGCTGCCTATCAGTTTTACCTTCATCCTGTCCAGTTCGCCGAGAACAGCTTCCATCTGAGGATAAGGGTCTTCGCCCAGGTCAACCATAACCAGTAAAACATCGGCATTTCGCAGCAGGTGAGAGAGCCAAGACTTAGCCTCGCGGTCTATAATGGGCGGCATATCCACAAGCTGTATCTGAATGTTTTCGAACTTCATCATGCCCGGCATGGGGGCTTTTGTAGTGTAGGGATAATCAGCCACATCAGGTCTGGCTTCAGTGAGAGCGGATACCAGTTGAGATTTGCCCGCGTTGGGGAGTCCGACCAGCACAATCTGGCCGGCTCCCTCCCTCCTTATGTTATAGCCGCCCTTTTTGCCTGCCGAGGGCCTTCTTTCGGCTTCCTCTTGATGTTTGGCTATCCTTCTTCTCAGCTCTGCCCGCAGGTGGTCCGTGCCCTTATGCTTGGGCATGATGGCGAGCATGGTCTCCAGGGCTTCCACCTTCTCCTCGGGGGTTTTGGCGGTCCTGTAGACCTTCTCGGCTTCATGATATTGCGGTGGGAGATTTGCCGGCATTTGCTCCACCCCGTCCAGAGCTAATTCCAGCCCTAGCGGATGCTTAATATCTCCTTCTTGTATTCATCGAGCAATCTGAGGTATTGCGAGTCCAGTTGAGCCATAATTCGGCGCCACTCCTGCTGAAACTGAGGATGCATTTCAACATTAATCTTGGGAGGAGAAGAGCCAATACCCGCCTGCTGCTGGGCTGCCTGCCTCAGCTTGGCTTCAAAATCCATCCTCAAGGCTTCATAGGTCTGTTTCCTTTGCTGCTCGCCCTCACGCTCGTAATGGCTGAAGACCCGTCTCATCTTGGTATAAACATTCTCGATGCCCACCTTATCCCGCTTCAGTTCCTTGATGGCTTCCATGACCTTCTTGTTTTTCTTCTTAGCGAAATCGTTCTTGGGCAGGTCGATATTTCTGATGAAGACCTCCTGAGCGCCCTCGATAACATACTTGCGCATCTTATCGTCGAACTTGTTCAGTTCGGTGGTGAGGTCGCATTCCTCTCTTAAATACAGGGCTGCCAGCTTTTCCCCTTCCGGAGTGTATTTCCATTTCTTCATGTCCTCATCGGAGGCTTTGCCCAGGCTCTCCGCCCTCTCCATCGCCCTTTCAAAAGCGCTCTTCATTTCATCCATAAAGAACCTCCGTCCTTGTCGCCCGAATAGAAGCTATTGGAAGCTATTTTAACATCTCTACTCAAGATAGACAATGCGCTTCAACGTGAGCAGATACTGGTTGACAGCCTCCCGATGGCATGGTAGGCTAAAACAGATGTGTGACGTCCGTCCGTTTTGCGGTTTACGCTACAATCCGCAGCTAGTCCTCGACCTCTCGGCGGTAATCACACCTCCTTACGATGTAATCTCTCCAGAAGAGCGCTGTGCATATCACCGCAAAAGCCCCTATAACATCATCAGGCTGGAGTTCGGAGAAGCTCAACCCGGCGATTCCCCGGACAATAACAAATACACGCGCGCCGCCGCCACATTAGACGCCTGGTTAAAAGAGAGGGCACTGGCCCGGGAAGACCGCCCTGCTTTTTATATCGTCGAACACCGCTTCGCCTATCAGGACACTGTCAAGAATCGTCTCGGACTTCTCGCTAGAGTGCGGCTTGAGGAATTGACTAATCAAGGACAGATACGACCCCACGAGAAAACTACCAAAGAGCCTGCTATCGACCGACTCAATCTGCTCAGGGCTTGCCGTGCCAACATCAGCCCGATAATGGGTCTCCTCCGCAGTAAGAGAGGCGAGATGGTCAAGCTGCTGCGCGGGTTGACCAAAAACGAGCCACAGTGGACTGCCATCGATAGCTACGGAGTTGCCTATAATCTCCGGGTGATAACGGATGAAGCGGCTGCAAGTAAGATAACCCAATTCTTCGCCGATAAGGTCATATATATTGCAGACGGACACCACAGATACGAGACTGCCCTGCGTTATCGGGACGAGCAGCGCGCCGTCAACCCCTCTTATTCGGCAGACGAGCCTTTCAACTTCGTGATGATGAGCCTGATGGACTCTCACGACCCCGGGCTGGTTATGCTGCCTACACACCGCCTAGTGCGCGGTCTGGAATCACACAGTATAGGGCAGCTTGAGAGAGCGTTATCTCCCTACTTCGCGACAGACAGCCTGCTCCCTCCTTTGCCGACACGCTCCGAGACTATACAGAGCTGGTTGCGCACTATGGAAACAGAAGGAAGGCACGGCACTGTGATAGGACTATACGGCACTCATGAGAAGAAGCTGTGCCTGCTCAAATTGAAACGAGATGCCGAACTACAGAGACTGATTGCAACGGGGGAACTGGATCTCTGGAGAAAATTCGATGTATTCCTTTTGCAGAGAATCGTTCTGCAGGAGGCGCTGGGATTAGATTCACTGGAGAAAGAGGTCAAACATCTGGAATATACCCGAGATGCTATAGAGGCGGTTGCCCAGGTGGATGCCGGAGCATGTCAGTTGGCTTTCTTCCTCAACCCTACGCGAGTCTCCAGCGTCCTCGATGCAGCCGACACCGGCAAGAGGTTACCTCAGAAATCCACCTATTTCTACCCCAAAACCCCCGCCGGTCTGGTGATTAATCCCCTTTGGTGACAGTCAAGCTACAGGACGTCGAGCGCTTTTGAACAGCTCGCCTATGCTGGCGAACTGGAGGGCAACCCGCGCCATGTTTTTGCGTAACAGGTTCGTGCGTACCAGGCCGGAAATTCCCGGTTCCAGTCCGGCAAGCTCGGCGCACTCTTTCCACAGGCCCATCAGCTTTCTGACATTCAGTGACCCTTTGTCCTGCCATTCCCGGACAAGCACGGACGTTTTCCCGAACCAGCCGTATTTTTTAATTATCGCAGCTTCGTAGCCCCTTGGGTCATCCCAGTGTTCAACAAGGAGCTTAGCCGATTCTATGGCAGGGACAATGCCGGCTCCGCTGAGAGGTTCGACGATTCCACCAGCTTCCCCTACAACCCATACGTTATCTCGAACCAGAGGGAGAATCACGCCCGTGCCCCTGATGTAACCCCTGCAGCCACAAATCGTTTTTCCCCCTCGGGCAAGCCCTTCAACAACCTCTTTCATTTGTTCGGTATCGTATGTGGATGACCCTATCCCGACATGGGCACAGTTACCTTCGAGAGGGATTATCCATGAATAGCCAACGTGATGGCTATATTCCCTCAACTCCGGAGGGCTGGGGAATTCCACCTTCCTCTGGATACAGGGGTAGAGCACGTCTTTCTCATATTTTCCGATATAAGCCCTCGCCGTGCCTGTAGCGTCTATTATCCTATCGGCAGCCGTCTCGCCCGGGCTCAATGCTACAACAGCTCCTTCAAGCAGGTCTCTGACAAAGGCTGGCTTGTCTATGCAAAACATATACCCTTTGATATCGAACTTCATTCGATTCGCATGTGCCACAGGTGGAATGGCGAGTACATACTTATCAGGATTGAGTCCCACCTCGCGGCAGAGGGGAAAGAACTGCCTGGTTACAGCAAAAGCGCAGGGTGCGATGCCGCAGCGTGTTCGGGAGCCCGGGTCGACAATGCTGATGTCCTCGGGGTTCATGCCTTTCCCGACCAGCAGCCGCCATAAGTAGCCGCCGGCAACGCCCGCACCGGCAATCATTATTCTGGGCATGGCTCTCCCTGTGAAAGAATTCTGAAAGATGACAACCTACATAATTATAACCAGAAGCATTTAATCTGTCTGTCCAGACCGAAGAATCGCAGGGCGTTGGCAGTTGTCTGTTCGGCAATAATTTTCTCAGGCATCGCCTTTAACTGAGCCACAGATTTTAGAGTCCTGACTACATCGGCAGGATAAGCCTGGAATTTACTCTCCCTGCCGTAGGTAACAGGGCAATCGGTTTCCAGCATCAAACTCTCCAGCGGCGTTTCTCTGACAGCCCTCCTGTGCTCATCGTGGTACTCCGTGGCAGGGGTAGCTGAAATAAAGTAGCCTTCAGCAATTATCTCGCGCAGCACGCTGGAGAGACCGGTGTACCAGTGAAAAACAGCCTGCTTTATCCCGTATTCCTTAACCAGATCGTAGCTATCCTTCCAAGAATACCGGCTATGCACACTTAGAGCCTTTTCATATTTCTGCGCTAGCTCCAGCACAAGCCTGAAAGCCGCCTTCTGACGCTCCTTGTCCGCTGAGGCTACCACTCTTTTATCGTAATCCAGCCCCACCTCGCCAATGGCAACGATTCTATGGATATTGTCCTCAATCTGCTGCAAAATGAGGCTCACTTTTTTAGCATCTGCATTGCCCAGGCTCCAGGGATGCAGACCCAGTGCCGGGTAGACGAAACCAGGGTATTTTTCCGATATCTCAAGTACCTTCAGATTGGACTCGTAGTCCTGCCCCACGGCTATTATCGCGATGACCCCGGCATGTCTGGCTTCACTAACAGCCTTATCGATGCTCTCGATTATCTCGTCGAGATGGGCGTGGGTATCGATTAGCTTGTAAATTTCCATAATCTCAGCTTGCCTTTTATCCGGGTAGATTGGAGCACCTGCTCCAATCTATACCATGAGGGGCGTTCAGTTGAACGCCCCTGCTGACCCTCGACTTCCGAAAGCTGATAACCAAGCTCTTACTCAGCTATCAGTCCGTATCTCCTTATATTCTCGTCGGCAACTCTCTGAATCTGCTCTATCTCCTGCTTTCTGCCCTCGCCTTCGAAGAGATGTCTGAACCTCCCCTGCGGCTTCAGGTACTCCACTACGGGCACCTTCTTCGGAATTTTCTGTACCTTCAACTCACCGTTCTCTATTTCATACAGGGGATAGAGTCCGCTGTTTACCGCAAGCCGGGCGACATCCAGAGTGCGCGAAGGATCGCTA
>VGNW01000094.1 GCA_016865955.1 Chloroflexota bacterium
AATCGCCGGCCTGGGTTTATTCGGTGTAATGGTGCCGGAGAAATATGGCGGCGTCGGTGACGGGTTCGATGTCCTCGCCTGTTCCATAATACATGAGGAATTAGCAAAGGCGAGCTCCGGAATAGCGCTTTCTTACTTGCCGATGATCGTCGTCGGGGGCGTGGTCTTAAGCAAATTCGGGACAGAGGAGCAGAAGGAGAAGTATTTACGACCAGGCGTAAAAGGGGATATGATTCCGTGCTTTTGTGTAACTGAACCGGATGCAGGGTCTGACGTAGCGGGCATTAAGACCAGCTTTGTTCGCAACAAAAATGAATTTATCATAAATGGTACTAAGCAGTTCATTACCAATGCTCCTGTAGCCAACCTATTCTATACACTCGCCAAGGACAAGACGACCGGCAAAACCTGGTCTTTTCTGGTCGAGCCGGGTGAAGGAGTCTCTGTCGGGAAAGAGTTGGACAAGATGGGATTCCGGGCCTCTCCGACCGCTGAAGTATTCTTTGATGACTGCCGCGTTACATCAGAAAACGTTATCGGACGAGAGGATAAGGGTGTCCTTCAATCTTTAACAGGAATCGAGCTGGAGAGGATTTTCTGTGCCAGTATCAATGTAGGGATTGCAGAGACAGCTTTGGAGGCAGCAGTTAACTATGCAAAGGAAAGGAAGGCTTTTGGACAGCCGATTGCCGGATTCCAAATGGTTCAGTCTCTTTTGGCAAATATGGCTACAGGCGTGCAAACGGGAAAAAGTATGCTCTATTACGCGATCTGGGATTTTATCAAGAATAAAGATGTTAAGAGGAAATTTCCATCATTACCCACTTCAGTTGTGAAATACTATACAGGGAACATGGTTCTTCAGGTTACCTCAGACGCTGTTCAGATTCACGGTGGATACGGTTACATAAAGGACTATCCGGTTGAGCGTTATATGAGAGATGCAAAAATGCTGCAAATAGGCGGTGGTACATCTCAAATCCAACAGATGATGATTGCGAGGAATCTGTTGACATAGCGGTAAGTCCCGTTGAGCTTAACCTGAGTCAGAAAAGTTGGTGAGGTGGCTTGCAGGCCGGCACAGAATTCGAAAGAATGCGAGGAAAATCGGTTATGGAATTCAGGCACATTACTCTTGAGAAAAAAGAGGGGTATGCGAAGATTACCCTGAATCGCCCCGACGTGCTGAATGCACTGAGCTCAGAATTAATGCTGGAAATGCAATTGGCGATACGTGATATCGAATCCGACGAGGCAGTAAGGGCGGTAGTTATTACCGGTGCAGGTCGGGCGTTCTGTGCGGGCGGAGATCTAGCAGAGCAAAAAAAACTCGGTGGGGATCCTCATAAAATTGAGGGGTGGCTTGAAATTATTAAGGAATCGTTTGCTGTCCTGTACAGGTGTACTAAACCCACAGTAGCTATGGTGAACGGGCTGGCGCTGGCCGGAGGTATTGAACTGATTCAGCTTTGTGATCTTGCAGTTGCTGCTGAGGACGCTAGAATTGGCGACCAGCATATTAATTATGGACTGATGGGCGGTTTTTGCTCTGTGCCGATGTTGCCCAGGATAGTAGGAGTCAAGAAAGGGAAAGAGCTTCTCCTTACTGGTGGTTGGATAACCGGGAAGGAAGCGGAAAGAATTGGCTTGGTAAATAAGGCGGTTCCTGCTGATATGTTGGAGGAAGCAACGAATGAGTTGGTAGGAAGACTGACTAACAAGAGTCCCTTGCTTTTAAAGGTAACAAAGGATCTGGTCAACAAGACACTTGAAATGGAACTAGATAGCGCTGTGGAGACAGGATTCCTGGCCACAGTGCATCTGTTAGAAACGGGAGAAGATGTGAAGGAAGGTTGGGCTGCCTTTTCGGAGAAAAGAAAACCTGTGTGGAAGGGAAGGTGATCTCACCAGCTCTGGAAGCGGGGACTGGCTGTCGTATGGTCAGTGGAGCGGGTAATTAGAGAGGGGAGATTCTAGGTTGTGAATAACCTGAAAGATAAGGTCGCAATCGTCGGGCTTGGGTGGACTAAATTCAGCAGGAATTCGGGTGTGAGTGTGAAGAATCTGGCGCTCGAATCTTGTAAGAATGCAATTGACGACGCGGGTCTGACAGTGAAAGACGTCGACGGTATTGCGACGTATAATATTGGAGATTCGGTTAGCCCCTATGTTGTGGCAACTGGTTTGGGTCTGCCAGAGCTGAGATGGAATATAGAGTACTTTGCAGGGGCAAATGGCGCTACCTCAACTCTATTGACAGCCGCTTGTGCCGTTATCGGCGGATTAGCTGATACCGTCCTTATCTTCAGAGCTATGAATGGCCGTACAGGCATGCGCTTGGGCGGTGCGGGATTGAGCCTAAATACATCCGGAGTGGAGCAATATTGTGTGCCTTATGGGTTGACTACCTTTCCCCAGGCCGTAGCCATGATTGCCAGGAGACACATGATAAAGTATGGCACCACGAGCCGCCAGATGGGGGCTGTAGCGGTGACGTGCCGGGAGAACGCCATTTTGAACGAAAGGGCTGTGTTACGTTCCCCCCTGAGTATTGAAGACCACCAGAATTCCAAGATGATTGTTGACCCCTTGCGTCTGTACGATTGTTGTCAGGAGACTGACGGAGCTTGTGCTGTATTGATTACTTCAGCGGACAGGGCAAAGGATCTAAGACATACTCCTGTCTATCTGATGTCTGGCACCCATGGCGCTGGTTGGCGATCAGGCGAATTTTTCGGGAAGACAACCGCTTTTTGGTTTGAATGGGACGAATTATCGGAGACATATGCCAAGACAATGGCACCGGAGCTTTTTGGGAAAGCAGGTATTACCCCAGAGGACGTTGATGTGGCTGAGTTATACGATTGTTTTACAATAGAACCGATAGTGCAACTTGAGGATTTCGGTTTCTGTAAAAAGGGCGAAGGGGGAGCATTTGTTGAATCCGGGGCCATTAAACGGGATGGCCGTTTGCCGATGAATACTCACGGAGGGCTTCTTTCCGAAGGATATATTCACGGATTCAATCATGTGCTTGAGGCGGCGAGCCAGTTACGAGGTGAGGCGGGTGCCCGCCAGATTAAAGACGCTGAAATCGCTCTAGTTGCGGGCTATTGTGGGCCAGTAGCTAATGCTGTGATACTAAGGAGGTAAATGCGAATGAGCTCTTCTGTCTATGAGAAACCTTTACCTCAATCCGATCCCGATTCGCAAAAGTATTGGGATGGTTGCAGAGAACATAAGCTCCTCGTTCAACGGTGCAAGGAATGTGAAACTTATCGGTTTCCGCCTGATTCAATGTGCTACATGTGCCAGAGCAGGGATTATGAGTGGGTTAAGGCGGAAGGTAAAGGTACGGTCTATACCTGGATAGTTGTGCACTATTCCCCTCATCGGGCTTTCTCACGTGATGTCCCTTACACGGTAGCATACATTGAATTGAATGCTCCAAAAACGATTCGTATGTGCGGAAATATTGTGAATTGCAGAAACGAAGATATTTATGCCGGTATGCCGGTTGAGGTGGTCTTTGACGATGTGACCCCCGAAGTGACACTCCCAAGATGGAAGCCGACTAATCAGCCCAACCCGTAATTACGACAATGTATGATGTTGCGGTAGTAAAGTACAGCCGACCTCATGAGTCGTTGAAGCAAGTTGTGGAGTTGTGCGGAGCGATTGGAGATATTCGCTCTGATTCAAAGGTTTGCATCAAACCGAACATAGTATCGTGGTATGAGGACGTAAACTTTCCCAAGTATGGTGTTTTGACCACCTGCCGTCTGATTGAGGACATGGTCAGACTGCTTATGGAGCACGGTGTCACTGACATCAGTATTATTGAAGGTATGGTAGGGTCGGAACAGAAACATAAACCATCAATACTGGAGACGGCTTCCAGAGGGCTTGGTCTTGATCTGCTCAAGAATCGTTACGGCGTAAAAATCATCGATGTTATGAGAAGTTCTTTTACCGAAATTCCTGTAGATGACAAGAATATATCGGTCAACAGCGATATCCTTGAGGCCGATTATGTCGTTAATATGCCGGTATTGAAAACCCACACTCAGACCATGGTTTCTCTCGGAATTAAAAACCTCAAGGGGTTACTCAACCTCGCATCCAGAAGAATGTTTCACAGTACGGATCAACATATTGACCTGCATTATTACCTCTCGAGATTACCGGGCATAGTTGCGCCCTCTCTTACCGTAATAGACGGCATATATAGCCTGGAACTGGGTCCTATGATAACCGGTAGGGCGCATAGAGCGGATATTATTATCGCCTCTAAAGACCTTATCTCAGCCGACAAAGTGGGAGCAACCGTGCTGGGCATCGAACCGAGAGATATCCCTCATATTGCTTTTGCCGCCGAAGCTCATGGTCGGAAAACTGATCTTACCGATGTGAACATTAGAGGAGAAGTAAATATTACCAAGTTGCTTAAACCGCACAAGTGGAAATTGGAGCAGCATGAATCCGGAGAAATGCCAACGTATTTTACGAACGCAGGCGTAAAAGGCATCCGGTTTCTGTCAATGGATGATTCGCTTTGCACATATGGGGCGGATTTCTATCATTACATCGTTCAGGGAATATTGACGGCGAAGAATAAAAATAAGACCTTTGATGATGTTGAGATACTATATGGTAGAATACAAAAACCTACTCCTGGACACAAGCATACTATGCTTGTAGGTCAGTGTCAGATAAAGTCAAATAGCGAACATCCCGCAATAAATCATTGCGTAACAGTAAGAGGATGTCCGCCAAGAAAGGACGATTTTGTTGCGGCATGCAAAGAAGTGAGTATTGAACTTCCCGATGGCTTCCTGGATTGGATGGGAAAAAGCCCAGAGCTAGTGCATATGAAAAGATATAGAGATAAACCGGAATTCGACGAGTCCTTTTATAGAATCGAATAGATACAGCTATCCTTTTGGGGAAGGAAAAATTAAGTTTGTAGAAAGGTGCTGCTTAAGATGAAGAGATTAGATGGCAAAGTAGTGATAGTCACTGGCGCAGGTGGAGGTTTAGGCAAGGCTTATGCTAAAGGCGCAGCCAGGGAAGGCGCTTGTGTCGTGGTAAACGATGTTGTTCTAGAGATGGCTAACCAAACGGTGGAGGAGATAAAAGGTGAAGGGGGTAAGGCAGTCGCATGTATTGGAGCAGTAGGGACAGCAGAAACGGCAGAGAAGCTGGTTAGTACTGCGGTTAAGGAATTCGGCAAAGTGGATGTGTTAATCAACAATGCTGGCGTTGTCATGCCCGCCATGATGGTTAAAATGACAGAAGAGCAATGGGATACAGTTCTTAATGTACACTTGAAGGGGGCTTTCCTGAATAGCCAGGCAGCCGTCAGGAATATGATCGAAAACAACATAAAGGGACGCATCATCAATATATCCTCACCAGCAGGTATTTATGGTGGTATCGGCCAGGCAAACTACAGCGCGGCTAAAGCAGGGATTATAGGCTTAACCAAATCTAACGCAAGGGAACTGGCACGATATGGGATATGTGTCAATGTATTATGTCCCGTCGCCAGGACAGGTATGACCGACTCAATGCCAGAGAAGATAAGGGAAGAAACATACCAGAGGATTGCTAAGAAGAATACACTTCAGCGCATGGGCGAACCAGAGGATGTGGTGCCCGTAATTGTATTTCTTGCGTCTACTGAGTCAAATTATGTCACAGGACAGATCATCGAGATCGCAGGCTCTCTTGGATTTGAGGCTGTTTAGGCATTTATGTAGTGCTCACTTGCAATAGCTGATTATGGGTCCGGCAACTTATTTCCCTTATCTTGCTTGTATTGTGTTTGAATAAATATAAATGCACGGGCACATATGTGCCCGTGCAAACTACCAATCGCGAAAGGTGCGCGCTGGTATCGCGCCTAGTCCCTAGCTCCTACGATAGCCATACCGGAGATCCCGCCTCCGGGAAGGCCTCCGTAATTCTGAGCAACACCGATTCTCGGGTTCTTTAACTGCCGCTGTCCTGCCTTGCCCCGGAGCTGGAGATACGACTCAAAGATCATCCTCAGACCGCTTGCGCCTATGGGATGGCCAAAACACTTCAACCCGCCATCGGGGTTAACAGCCACCTCTCCTCCAATGTTAAAGGTGCCTGCTTCGATATCTTCCTTGAACTTGCCTCTGGGAGTGAAACCAAGGTCCTCGCAGATAAGGGCCTCGGTGATGGTAAAGCAGTCGTGTACTTCGGCGAGGTCTACCTCTTGGCGCGGATTCTTTATGCCAGCCTCGGCATAAGCCTGCTTGCCGGCGCGTACAATCTCATCTATATGGATGAAGTCGTAGTCGCTGGCCATCACACCCTGCGTTCCCGCGCCGGCGGATACGCCGAGTGCCTTAACGACAATGTAGTCATCCTTTATGCGTTTGGCAATCTCAGGACGGGTGATGATCGCCGCTGCGGACCCGTCGCTCACCCCACAGCAATCGAAAAGGCCCAAAGGCCAGGCGATTATAGGGGCATTCAGCGCCTGTTCTATAGTTATCTCCCGTTGAAAATGGGCCCTGGGGTTCAAGCTGCCATTGTGGTGATTCTTAACCGCAATCATGGCCAGCATCCTCTTGCCTTGCTCTGGCGTTAAACCGTAAGCGTGAAAGTACCTTGTTGCAGAGAGGGCGAATCTAGCCGGCGGCACGACCAGCGCCCATACCCAACTCCCGAATTGTGGCTCACCGCCCATCTGGGTAAGTCCGGTAGCTCCGGTGTCTTTTAGCTTCTCGGCGCCGCAGGCCAGCACGATATCATATATGCCAGCGGCTACCGAATAGGCCGCTCCCCTGAAAGCTTCAATACCTGTGGCACAGTAGTTCTCCACTCTGGTGACGGGTATATAGTCTGTTTTAAGGGCCCGGGCCAGCCTGCACCCTGAGGAGCCTGTTTCCGCGCCCTGTATGCCCAACCAGGCTGCTTGAATCTCCTTGAGATCCATCTTCGCATCTTCCAAAGCTGCATGGCAGGACTCCACCATCAGGTCCTGGTCGCTTTTATCGAAGAGCTCTCCAAACCTTGTACAGCCCATGCCAACCACAGCTACTCTATCTTTAATGCCTAGCATTATATCTCTCCTCCTTAAGATTTACGATATAGTAAAGTTAAGTCCTCAGAGGGATAGATTTCCAGAAGTAGTTGTGGAATCCATCCTGCGTGACCAGCTTCCTGAAACTCATCTCCACAGGCATCCCTACTTTTATCTCCTCGAGCACTCTATCGGTCATGATAGTTGGCATGCGTCCGCCGCCTTCAAAATCTATTATCGCAGTTACTCTAGGCGCCTCCCGGCGACTACAGACATAATCCGCGCTGAAGGTAAAGACCTTGCCCTTCTTGTCCGATAGCCTTACATCATCATACTGGTCCTTCGCCCTACACTTCGGGCATACCCTTTGTGGCGGGAAGTGGACTTCATTGCAGGACCTGCACTTCAGTCCATGTAACGGGTAAATATGGCTGCGGTCTCTGAACAGAGCAGAGGCAGATATGAATCCTCCCGGAGGAGTTGGCGTCGCCTCGAACGTAAGTAGCTCACGCCATTGCAGATAAATTCTATAGTCATCGACCATCCTTTTCGATGCCAGATGGCCCTTCATACCCCACCGTCCCTCAACCTTTTTGCTTATCTTTTCGGTAACCTGGATTACAAAGGAATCGCTGCCATTGCCGTAGTTATTGAGGAGCAATTTGTTGCCTTCTTTAGCCTCCTCCAGAGCTGCCACCAGCAGCATCAGGGCATAAGCGGCACCTGTGTGACCCATGATATCAATCAAAGGGTTCTGGACCTGCGTCTTGGCGTCTAACCCGAGCCTTTTCGATATGTCGGCAAGCACCCTTGGGCTGGGAGTAGGCACGATAGCTTTGGCAAAATCCTTGGTGGTGAGATTGACTTTCTTGAGCAGCGCAGCCACATTTTGCGTCACCACGTCATAATAGACAGCATTGAAGACAAACCTGTCCTCCCAGGAGCGGATGAAAGTGTCGGTATCCAGCCGCCAGTAATCGTGGGCCTCATTGGATATGGAATGCCAGGCATCTATGCTGGCAACCACATCCTTGTCGCTGATGAGCACTGCGGCAGCACCGTCGCCTAAGTTTTGTTCGAATTCTGTGCCGGGAGCACCCATGCGGCAATCGGCTGCAACCACGAGCACCTCTTTTGCCGA
>VGNW01000095.1 GCA_016865955.1 Chloroflexota bacterium
AGATTAAAAGATAACGATAAGCCTAAATTTTAGTCAACGACTCAGTTGAAAATTGAGAAACTGTGCTGAGTATCAGATTTCGTGAACTTAATCAGAGGTTTCTTAGTTGACCTGAACATGATAATACTTCTCCAGGGAAGAGATATCCCTTTTTAATATTATACACCACCAGACCATGCCACAGGGTGGCTCGATAGTACTGTAAGAGGTAGGACTTGAGTCTCGTTGTTGACCGCCTGGAGTTCTAATAGTAGAATTCGAGCAGGTATTTGTCAAGTTATCTTATGTCTATCAAACCTATCACAAGGGAGTTACTATGAATATAAAAGGCAAAATAGCTATCGTAACCGGCGCTGGCAGCGGCATCGGCAGGGAGACCGCTATCGAACTGGCAAGACACGGCTGCCTTCCTATACTGGTGGATATCGACGAAGACAGGCTCAAAGAGGCGCTTGTGGAGGTGCTCAAACACGCCCCCGATGCTACAGGAGAACTGTGCGATATCAGCAAAGACACTCAGGTCAGACAGGTAGTCCAGAAAACAACCGAGCGCTACGGCAGGATAGACATACTGGTAAATAACGCCGGTATTATGATTGTGAAATTGCTCGACGAGCTATCCGCCGATGAGTTCAATAAACAGATGTCAGTCAACTTCCAGGGCGGAGTAAACTTCATCCTGGCTGTCGCTCCTATCATGAAGAAGCAGGGCAAGGGAGTGATAATAAATGTGGCTTCAGTCGGCGGCAGGCTTGTTGTTCCCGGTACTGCCGCATACGCAGCAAGCAAGGCAGCCTTCCATGCCTTCTCAGAATCGTTGTACTACGAACTGAAGGACAGCGGCATCCATGTGGGCATAGTATTGCCCGGGGGCACGCGCACGGGGATTTTCGACAGCACTAACACTAAATTGGGGAAATACTACCAGAGCCAGTGCAAAACGCCGCCTGCGAAAGCTGCCAAAGCCATCAGGCAGGCTATTGAAAAAGAGCGCTTTGTGACCGTCACGCCGTCCAGCTACAAGCTGCTCATTGAGTTTCACGACTTCTTCCCCGGTTTCTTCAGCAAGCAGCTTCTGAGGAGACTGCGACCGTACTTCAAATAGTGACTCACGAAGCTTTCGCCTGAACAAAGTCGATGAACTCGCTGAGGAGGCGGGAGACTACCCTCTCCTTCCGATAAACGCAGTAGAAATCGCGCTTCAGTTTTATGCTTTCCACCGCGACCCGCTTGACCAGTCCCAGGGCAAGGCTCTTCTTAATCGCCAGATTGGAAACAAAGGCTATGCCCAGTCCCGACTCTACCGCCGTGACCACAGACTGGCTCGTGCCCAGTACCAGACAGGGAGACCACTTCGCTATATCGAGCCCGGCTCTGGCTAACAGCGACTTGACGTTGCGCTGCGTCCCCGAGGTCTCCTCGCGGAATATAAGCGGCTCCCCTTCCAGTTCCAGCGGGGATACCTTCTTTCTCCCGGCAAAGGGATGTCCGGGGAACACAATGAGCACAATCTCATCTTCTGCTATCTTGAAGTAGTGAAGCTCCTTGCCCTCCGGCGCAATGCCGCAGAACCCCACATCGTAATCACCACCCTGTACACGCGCAATTACAGTAAGAGAGTCGGAGACCTCAACGCGCGAACATACAGAAGAGTGCAATGCCCTGAATTCCCCCAGAATAGGCGGCAGCAGCACCTCCCCCGGAATGGTGCTGGCAGCGATTACAATGTCGCCTGTAATCTCCTCGCGCACCTGATCGAGGTCGCGTCTGAGACGGGAGTCTTCCTTCTCCACAGCTTCTGCGAAACGGAGCAGGCGCTTGCCGGCATCCGTAAGGGCGATTTTCTTCTGTCCCCTGTCTATCAGGCGAACGCCGAGGTCCCTCTCCAGTTTTTGAATCTGAAACGATACGGCAGGCTGACTGATGGACAGCTTCTTCGCCACTTCAGAGAAGCTGCCCAGCCTGACCACTTCAAGAAAGGTCTTTAAATACTCGATATTCATGTTCAACCCCACTAATTATAAGTAAATTTTATCTTGCAGAGAAATGTTACTTATGATACAATCGGCTCTGGTAATTTTATAGCATGAAAGCTGGTTAAGCAACATTTACTGTCAAAGGAGGGGTATAGAAGTTGTAGACCCATATAGATTGCCTTGTTCAGGTAATTACATTTAAAGTGAAAGGAGAGCAAAACTTGCGCCGATTACTGACGCGTAAAACACTGATTATCGCAGCCGGACTAATCTTCGGAGTCCTTGCCGCCATGCTGGTAAATTGGGGCAACCCCTCCAACATGGGTTTCTGTACCGCCTGCTTCCTCCGCGACATCGCAGGGTCGCTTGGCCTTCAAATTACTGGGCCGCAGTACATTCGCCCTGAAATCCTGGGCCTAGTTCTGGGAGCGTTCGTCGCCGCCTTCACCTTCCGAGAGTTCCGGGCAAGGGGCGGCTCTTCGCCGCTGCTCCGCTTCCTGCTGGGCGCTTTCATGATGATCGGGGCGCTGGTCTTTTTAGGCTGCACCGTGCGCGCACCCCTGCGGCTTGCCGGAGGCGACCTCAACGCCATCACCGGCATCGCCGGAATTATATTGGGTGTAATCATCGGAATCGTCTTCCTGAGGGGTGGCTTCAATCTGGGTCGTGCCGCCAGACTGCCCGCCGCAGCAGGTTGGGTGATGCCGGCAGCGATACTGGGGGTGCTGCTTCTGGCTATCTTCGTGCCCGGTTTCATCTTCAAGAGCCAAAGCGGCCCGGGCTTCTTGCACGCCGCATTGTGGATTTCCATCGTAGTTGGTTTAGTGGTCGGTGTGCTGGCTCAGCGCACCCGGATGTGCTTTGCCGGCGGGTGGCGCGACCTCATCATGGTCAGGGATACGTATCTCTTCAGCGGCATCGCTGCCTTCTTTGTCGCCGCTTTGATTACCAACTACGCACTGGGCTATGTGCACTGGGGTTTCGAAGGACAACCCATAGCCCACACCAATCACCTGTGGAATTTCTTCAGCATGTCGCTGGTCGGGCTGGCAGCCACCCTGCTCGGCGGCTGTCCCCTGCGCCAGACCATTCTATCGGGAGAAGGCGATACCGATGCCGGAGTAACATTCCTGGGCATGCTGGTAGGCGCTGCCTTCGCCCATAACTTCCTTCTGGCTGCAAGCGCCAAGGGAATAGGTGCCAACAGCGAGATCGCTATTATTTTAGGATTAGCCTTTTGTTTGATAATCGGCTTTATGATGAAAGATAAGACAGCATGATTGTAGCATTCAGCTTTCAGCCCTCAGTGTATTGTAAACTGAATGCTGACTGCTGAACGCTACGTGCTCTTGTGTGATTGGAGTTAAGATGCCATTATTCGGCAAGAAAAAGCCTTCTTTCGAGGGCGGCGGCCTGGTGCTGTTCCTGGATGTCCATGACGCCATGCACGCCGAAAAGGTGCTCAAGGCAGCGGACTACGCTGTGAAGCTGGTGGCGCCACCTCCTGAATTGAGACGCGGCTGCGATCTGGCAGTGGAGATAAATCTGGTGGAGCAGCCCGGCATCGAGCGTGTGCTCCACGAAAAGGATGTGCCTTTTGTCAGTGTCAGCCCAATAAAGCCGGGTACCTCGGGGATTCTAGAGATCGTCAAGGTTACCGACTTCGGCGACTGGCTCATGGTCAAAGCAGCCAATATGAAGCTCTCCTTCGAGAAGAAGAGCGGCATCATCGTGAACACCTCGGGCGGCGGCTGCCCCGATATACCCTACCTTCACGCCGAGATGATCGGCAAACGACTGGACGAAGCTCCCAGACCGAGAGACCTCGGATTCACGCTCTGCGCCTTGATGCTGGACCGGGCGCTCGATGAATCGCTGGCGCTGTGGCGGGGAGGTATCAAGACATGATGCTTATCGCAGGTACGATACCGAGCAAAGCCCTGCCCCTCACCACAGGAAAGGCTGTCATCGACGGAGACTCACTGATGGTCAACGGGCATCGCATACCCTGCACTCAGGGCACCTCAGCTATGGTGAGCGCTGCCCTGCAGACGACGGAGTACCTGAAGGTGGAAGCCCCGCAGGTTCTTCTCGTAGGTGACACAGGCAAGGGCAACGGCAGCCGTCAGATGTACGAATACCTTATTGAAAATGTGCAAAAACTGACGCCTGAGGTGCTGGCTCTGCACTACTGCCTGCCCGATATGGCGCTGACACGCCGTCTCTGCGAAGCAGTCAAGAAATGCGCTAAAAGACCTTTCATGATTGCCGACGCCGCCTCGATGTACGCCGCCAAGGCGGCAGGTCTGGCGCCGGAGTTCGATATCTTCACGCCCGATGCCACGGAGATGGCTTTCCTCGCCGACCGCGAGGCGACCCATCCCGCCTACATCGCCCGACACCTTTTCGATATCGATGTGAAGCAGACGCCAAAGCTGGTCGCAACCGCTTACCAGTATAAAAACGCAGCGAAGTTGCTGCTGGTCAAAGGCGCCACCGACTATATAGTCCGCAACGGCGAGATTCTGGCAACCGTTTCCGAGCCTGACGTGCCTATGCTGGAACCTATCGGAGGCACAGGCGATACCATAACCGGCATGGTCTCCGCCTTCGTCCACGCGGGTCTGGAGCCGCACGAGGCAGCCATCATAGCCGCCAGAGCCAACCGCACAGCGGGAAAACTGGCACAGGCGACCCCTGCCACCAGGGTCTGGCAGATAATCCATCAGTTCCCCGCCGTATTCAAAGAGAACCTTTGTCAGTGGAGCGGAGTCTGTATTAATCCGTAGAATTGTAGGGGCACAGCGGGCTGTGCCCACAAACCCGTAGGGGCGAGGTCTCCTCGCCCAATGAGCAAACCGTAGGGGCGACCTGCCGGTCGCCCGATTGGAATTACAAAAAGAGGTAAGAAAGATGATTGAAGTCGATGTTCGGGGTTATTCCTGCCCTATCCCCGTGGTCAGGACCAAGAAAGCTATCGAGGAGCATCCCAAGGAATCGATAACGGTACTCGTCGAGACCGCCACCTCTAAAGAGAACGTATCACGCCTGGCTCAGGGCAAGGGGTATTCCGTTAAGGTCGAAGAGGCTAAAGACGGTTTCAAGCTGGTGCTGAACCCATCGCAGAAATGAAAACTGCAAAATGAAAATTGAAAAGTGTAGTATACTGATAGCTGCACGAGGGCGAGGGCACCTCGCACCTGCATTTCACAAATACGAAGGATGGTGAACCGGATGGCTGATGCAAAGAGACCCCGTCTCACCGAGACCGTCCACGGCGCGGGTTGAGCCTGTAAGATAGGTCCGGGCGACCTGGCAAAGGCTATCGAGGGGCTGCCTTTGATTTCAGACCCCAATCTCATCGTGGGCATGGAGCATGCCGAGGATGCCGGCGTGTACAAGCTGCGCGACAACCTGGCGATAATCCAGACCCTTGACTTCTTCACGCCTATTGTGGACGACCCACATACCTTCGGCCAGATAGCCGTGGTAAACTCGCTGAGCGATGTCTACGCCAAGGGCGGCAGGCCGCTCACAGCCATGAACATCGTCTGCTTCCCTGTCAAGACGATGGATATATCCGTTTTGAGAGAGATACTGCTGGGCGGACTGGACAAGATGCGCGAGGCAGGGGTAGTGCTGGTGGGCGGGCACAGCGTCGAGGACGCCGAATTGAAGTACGGCCTCTCCGTCACCGGCGTCATCCATCCCGATAGGGTGATTTTGAATCAGGGCGCGAGAGCGGGAGACAAGCTCATCCTGACCAAGCCGCTGGGCACGGGGATAATCAGCACGGCGCTCAAGGGCGGCGAGGCGAGCGAGGCGGCTGTCGCCAAATCAGTGGGCAGCATGACCACGCTCAACAAAAAGGCGTCGGAATTGATGCTTACCGCGGAAGTCCATGCCTGCACCGACATCACGGGCTTCGGGCTGCTGGGGCATGCCTGCGAGATGATAGAGGGCACCGATGTGGGCATGGTGATTTACGCGGACAGAGTGCCCTGCTTCCCCGAGGCTAAGGAGTACGCCGAGATGGGCATGGTGCCCGGCGGTACAGCGCGTAACCGGGAATTCCGCACCAGCATGGTTAAGATAGACAAGAATGTTTCCAAGATAACGGTTGATATCCTGTTCGACCCCCAGACCTCCGGCGGCTTGCTGATGTCCGTCCCTGCCGCCGCTGCCGAACCCCTGCTCAGAAAACTGCACCGTGCCGGCATCAAGTCCGCCTCCCTCATCGGCGAGGTCGTGGCAAAGCCAAGGGGCAGGATTGTGGTAAGGTAAACCTACACGGCATACAAATCCTTTAGAGCGAGGCGGTGCCTCGCCCGCTGCTTTTTCAAAGGCCTTTGTCAATATCTCTATAGCTTCGGACGCTCAAAAGGAATGCTCAAATCATCTATCTGAATACCCGATGTATCACCCACGTAAAGAGGTAGATTTAAAACAATTCTGTCCATGCTATTGTATTTCTCCATCACCTTTGCTTTAAAGCCTGTAACTTGTGGAAGGAGGACAATTCCAAATTTACTGTTATGCAGAGGTTCATATTTCCCAAGAGCTTCGTTTCTTTTCTCTTTTGCGCGCACTACTGATTCATTCAAACGATTCTTTATTAATATGTTATCAACACGCCTCGTTTTCCCCTCCGTGTCTCCTTCATTCTCCAATAACTCCTTCTCTCTTTTCTCTATATCAGCTTCCAGAGATGTTATCTGATACGCTAAACTATTATGTCTAGTCTCTAATCTCTTAATAATTACCTGTATATCGGTTAAACAATCACTAAGTTGATCGCTGCTGTTCGCTATGGAAATGAACAGAAAATGTTTCTTCTCTGGATTACTATAGCCGGAGAATAATGTATCTCTCAGATCACCATATAAGAACCAATCGTAGTCTCTCTCTCTATTCACATAACCAGCGATCTCTAAACTACGCCTAACCAAGCGCTCCGTATTCCTTGCATATCGATCCTCTTCCATCCCCTCTTTAGTCATCGTGTTGGCATCTTTCAAAGCCCTGTCCAACTCAGCCGAGATATTCTTGGGCATGTACTTTATGGTATCATGTGTCTGTATATTAAAGGCTAATTGTTGTTCCGATTTTTGTAGAGGAATTATGTGTTTTCCGAGTGCTGTCATAAGTCCATATTCATAATAAACATTAGGATTAGGGATACCGATTTCAGTATTCTTGTCTAACCTTTTTATTGTGTCATCAAGTATTACTATACAAAACTGAGATTCTATTATCTTACCGCATATTTTTATACAAAAAATGTCCTGCCCATATGCTCGCTCTTTAATTGCAATAACAGGCTCAATTCCGATTTTACTGAGCTTCTCACCGATTAAGGCAAGGATAGGCTCAATATCTTCAGAAGATGGGCAAGCGATAAAACATGATTTCGAAGCTCCTAGAAACTTGCCGCAAGGATGGTCTTTCCGAACAAGGCACTGCGAAATTTGCCTGAACTGTGTCAACGGCATAGCTTCACGAGAACCCAACTGACTAGCCATTCTGTAGTACGAATCTGTAGTCATAGGACACCCCCTATATGCTCAGTTAGCATACCACATATCAGATATTATTACCAAGGGGATACTCTTGTTAGTAACTATTTCCTGCTCGCTGGGGATGTTATCATCCCCAGCCCCATCCATCTCTAATATCTCGTGGATGATAACATCCACGAGGAGCGATAGACATTTCGTAGGGGCGGTTCGCGAACCGCCCCTACAGCATCATAAAGGCACTTCGGCTGATTTAGAACAGGTAAGGCAAATTATAGCGATGTAGGGGCACAGCGCGCTGTGCCCCTACGATTTGACCCTATGTCACTCGTATATGGATAGGTTGGAGCACCTGCTCCAACCATGCCGCGAGCATGAGTTCATATCACAGCGGCCACCAATCCCATTTTAGAAAAGCATACGGTTCAAAGGCAACGGGGTCTACCTCGGCTACAACTTCACCTCTCAGCATCGTGTTATGGCCCACGGTGTAAACTGCGCCGAGCATCCTGACAATCTCCACTTCCGCCCACGGGTCATGCTCCGAATGTGCTAATAACACCTCAACTTCGGCCCATTCGATAACGTTCGGTCGCAAGATAGTTCTTTCCCTGATAAGGCGGGGCTTATAGTCGAAACCGATTTTACCCGGCGAGAA
>VGNW01000096.1 GCA_016865955.1 Chloroflexota bacterium
TTAAGATAGTTTTTGTCCGGTATATTGACGCCGCCCTCGCCCTGAATTGGCTCCAGCATTATCGCACAGACCTTGGAATCGGTTGCCTTTTTTACGGCATCGACGCTGTTGTATTCCACATTGATGAAGCCGTCGGGCACAGGTGCGTAAGGCTCCTGGAACTTCTTTTGTCCCGTAGCGGCGGTCATGCACAGCGTACGTCCGTGGAAAGAGTTGAAGGCTGTGATTACCTTGTATGCTCCGTTCAGATACAGCTTGCCGTAGCGGCGTGCCAGCTTCACAGCACCCTCGTTAGCCTCGGCGCCGCTGTTGCAGAAGAATACCTTATCGAAGCAGCTATTCTCCATCAGTATCCGTGCCAGTTCCAACTGCGGCACCGTGTAGAACTGGTTCGATGTCTGAATCAGCGTCTTAGCCTGCTCGGCAAGCGCCTTGGCCACCATTGGATGGCAGTGCCCCAGGCTGTTCACCGCCCAGCCTGCGGTGAAGTCCAGGTACCGATTCCCCTTATCGTCCCAGACATGTGTTCCTTTCCCTCTGACCAGCGTCAGAGGCATACGTTTGAACGTGGGCATGAAGTATTTCTTTTCCAGTTTCTGCCAGTCCGTCATAGGTTTGTCCTTCTTGCAAGCTTTCAGCAGTCAGCTATCAGCTTTCAGTTTATTATTGACTGAGCCTGGCAGCTGAATGCTAATTGCTAATTGCTCCAATCATTCTATTCTGGTGCCGCCTTCGTTTCTCTCGACAGCGGCGAGCAGAGCGCCTGCGGAACGACCATCGACAATCTGGGTCGAAGGCACTTTGTCCAGGGCTTTCAGGCATGCCTCTACTTTGGGTATCATTCCTCCTGAGATAACTCCTGAGTTTATCATAGACCTTGCCTCAGCGACAGACAGCCTGGGCAAAAATTTGTTTTCCCCATCTCGTACGCCGGGCACATCGGTCAGGAAGATAAGCCTCTCAGCCTTGAGCGCCGCAGCGATCTCGCTGGCAACAACGTCGCCATTTATGTTAAGTAAAGCCACAGGGTCATTTGAGCTGTTATCCAGACGGAACCCAGCCGGTGCAATCACGGGTATGTAACCCGAAGTGAGCACAGCCTTGATTGGCTCGGGGTTTACCTTCACCACCTCGCCTACATAGCCCAGCTCGGGATTTTCCACTTTAGCCTCAATCAAGCCGCCATCTACGCCGCTGAGACCGATAGCCTTGCCTCCCCTGGCTATGATAGCGGCAACAAGCTCCTTGTTGACCAGACCGGCGAGCACGGCTACTACGACTTCAAGGGTGGGAGCGTCCGTAACCCTCATGCCGCGGACGAAGCTAGTGCCCAGATCCATTCGTTTGAGCCACTCGGTGATTCTGTTGCCGCCGCCGTGCACCACGACAGGTATGATGCCCTTTTTCTGCAGGGTCACCAAATCATCGAGCGTGGTGTCATGGCTGCCCAGCGTCGAGCCGCCTATTTTGATTACTACCAAATTATCCTAACTCCGTTTTCCGATACTCTCATTTTTGACATCTAATCATAACACAAAATGAATGGCAATACACGGTTAAGAGTACCGATGGGTAATCTCAGTATGGGCGATGGACTCGAATCAGTGATTGAATGGGATGAGCGAGGTTATCTTGGATTGCCTTCGTTTTTGAAGGCGTCGAGGAAGGCTTCGGGCACTTGGGCGCGATTGGAGATAAACTCCTGACATGCCTCAACGAATTTGATAAACGACTCGTAGTCGGTGAAAGCGGCTAAGCCTTCGGCATCTCCATGCAGTATCACATGGATATGCTTGCTGCCGCACTGGTAGATATCGACGGACATTTCCATAGCTTGAGCCTCTTGCCCACCTTGTTTAACATAATTATATTCCCGCCGGGTTACAAAAGGCTTAAGAAGCAAGTCAAGAAATTAAGAAAAGGTTACAATTTGCCTCGATTCATTTAAAATATATCGGGATTCTATAAGACAAAAGCAGATGCAGTCCCAGAAATAGAGGGATTTGGGGGATGGAGATTCCGTTTCACGGATGGCATGTCGCTATATTCCAGAGAAGGTCGCGCCGCAGATACGATTCCACGCCTCTGGAGCCTGCTCAGTTAGATAATCTGAAGGCTATATGCCGGGAGTTCAGGCCTTTTCCGCAAGCTCGCGCCGAACTGATAGATGCATCCCCCGATGAAATCCTCAGGGGCGCTATCGGCTCCTACGGTAAAATCAAAGGCGCTCCCACTCTCATAGCTTTCATCGGCGATATGAAAGACCCTCATGTCCATGAGAAGGTGGGCTATACTGGAGAGGGCATTATTCTGGAGGCAACGGCTATGGGACTCTCCACCTGCTGGGTGGGCGGCTCGATATTCTTCCGCCGGGGAGTAGCTGCGTCCTTATTGGGCATCAGGAAACAGGAAAAGGTGCTGGCAGTTACTCCAGTAGGACGACCGGTGGGCGAACCTACGCGGGAAGAGACAGCGATGACCGGCTTCGGGCTGTTCCATAAGCGCAAACCCCTCGTGAAGATAGTCACGGGTCTGGAATCCGGGAAACAGCCGCACTGGGTGAGATCAGCGCTCGATGCAGCCAGACTGGCGCCTTCTGCCGTTAACAGGCAGCCCTGGCGATTCCATGTCGAGGTGGATAGCATAACAGTATCGATGGATAACCCCGCGCTCAACCTCGGCATATCCAAGCGACTCGACTGCGGCATAGCCATGCTGCATATCGAGGTGGCGGCGCTGGATAATAAGGTGAAAGGGGAATGGCAGCTTTTGACAGACCCGAAGGTGGCGAGATTTAAGGTCAAAAAATGATACCGTTATTTAAAAATTATCCGCGCCTGGCAGATAGACTGCCTTATGTATCTTTAGGCGAGTTCCCCACGCCGGTACACAAGCTTGAGCGTCTGGGTAGAGAGATAGGACTGAACCGTCTCTATATAAAATGTGACGATCTCTCCGGCAAAATATACGGCGGCAACAAGGTAAGGAAGCTTGAGTTCATCCTGGGACAGGCATTGCGAGACGACGTAAAGGAACTGCTGATCCTCGGTCTTATCGGAAACAGGCAAGCCGTGGCAACAACTGTCTACTCACATCAGTTGGGGATGAAATGCGTGTGCATGATGATACCTGCGCCTGTAGATAGGCAGGTGCGCCGCAATCTTCTTCTAACTCATAGCTGTGGCGCGGAGCTTCACTATCAGCCGAAAATATCGCTGCTCGTGTTAGATGCCATATACCAGCTTCTCAGACATAAGTTGCAGTGGGGCAGCTTTCCCCGATTTCTTTCCGGCAAGGGGTTTTCAATTTTAGGAGCCATCGGCTACGTCAATGCGGCACTGGAACTCAAAGAACAGATTATAGCGGGTGAAATACCAGAGCCTGACTTCATTTATGTAGCTCGGGGTGGTTCGAGCACAGCAGTAGGGCTGATGCTGGGGCTCAGGGCAGCGAAGCTCAAAACTCGTGTGATTTCGCTGGGGGCGTATCCGCAAAATCGCACTCTTGCCGATAAAATAGCGGGGTTCTATGGCAAAGCGGCTTACTATCTTAATTTGCTCGATTCTAGTTTCCCCAGACTGGAATATTCGGAAGATGATGCAGATATCAGGGACGGCTTCTCGAGAAGGCGGGATGATTGGTTCAAGGAAGAGTGCAAGGAAGCTATAGAGTTGATGAAAGAAAGTGAGGGGATAGAGTTAGACACTATTTATACGGGAAGGACACTTGCCTGTCTCATCGATGATGCAAGAAAAGGACGACTGAAAAACAAGGTAATATTGTTCTGGAACACGTTTAACTCAAGAGATTTCTCAGATGTCATAGCGAGTGTTGATTATCACAACATGCCGCGTGGCTTCCACCGTTATTTCGGCGGAGGTTGAAGGGCGGCTGAGGAATTAACTTTTATAGAGGCGGGTTTGATACCTGTGCCAGCAGATGCTAGAATCTGAACAGGTGCAGAATCCGCTCAAGGAGGACACAATGCCAATATCAAGAGCCCAGTTCAACGAAGGTCTGGAAGACATGAGCTACAAGATAGTTGCCTTTCTGAAGGCACATTCGCAGGAGGCGTTTGAAATCGAGGAAATAGCCGACTGGGTTTACGGCGCTACGGCAAAGCAGGGGGCACCTACGCTGGCGGAAAGGATGGCGCGGGCGAAGCTGTTGGAGTTTCCCTTAGTTGAGCTGGTGAAAAAGAGGCAGGTGGAAAAGAAGATAATCGGGGACAAAGCATATTATATCATTGTTCTGGACTAGATTGCGGAGACAAGGGTGGGAAGCCCGGGCTATTTGCTCTATGAAGACGATCCGAAGGTCGATAGCTGGATGAAGCTGATGTTCGCTGGCATTGTCCTTCTTTTCCTGATTATGGGGCTGGTGCTGCTTTTTGAGGACACTGAAGCTGCTTTTCCCATGTTCGGAGTAGCAGCCTTCGATGCAGTGCTGTTCAGAATTGTACTCCCACGGCGATACCAGATATACAGCGACAGAATAAGGATAGTTCTCGGTGGGCCTTTTGCTCTAAATATCCCGCTTTCCACAGTAAAAGAAGTTAAAGCAGCTTCAGGAGCGAAGGCGTTTGCTTACAGCGGGGTTCGCTTCGCCACATCGTCGAAAAATGTGATTGAGATAACCCGCACCAGGGGCTGCAACTATGTAATCTCACCGTCCAATAGAGATGTTTTCCTGGAGCAGGCAAACCGAGCCCTTGAAGCCAAATCTCATTCGAGGTGATTTATGAAGAAGGGTTTCAAGAAAACCTGGGAGGAGTGGTATGGAGATATGGTGTGCGATTATCAATGGCATGAAATCGAATACAAAGGCAGAAAAGTCCTTTATGTATGCGGCAGAGCCGCGGTAGGCGATGAAGATAAAAAGCTAAATGCCGGATTCACTCAGGTCATGGGCTTTTTAGACCCCGAGCAACTGCTCAGCGAAGGGGAACGTGAGGAAGTAAAGAAGCTGCTCAAAGGCAGTTTCGCTATCGAGAATGTCTCCTTTTGGTCGGTGGCAGCGCCATAGCCTCTGTCAGTACTGGTTGTAGCTGAATACCTCTTCGAGGCTCTTTCTATCTCTGGGGGCAGGGTCTTCGGCAGGATAGCCCAGCGGTGTGCTGGCTACTACGCGCATATTCTCGGGTACGCCCAATGCCTCTTTAACCTTAGCTTCATCGAACCAGCCTATCCAGCAGGTGCCCAGCCCTCGTTCCGCCGCAGCCAGCACCAAGTGCTCCATGGCGATGCCTATATCCAGCATATAATAGTGCTGGTCGCCTTTAATGCCGGGCTGAGTCGGCTCAGCGCAGGCTACGACTATGGCAGGGGCTTTGGCAATCCACCGGTTGCCTGCAGCGCCTACCCTATCCTTTATAGCCTGGTCAGTTACCACCACGAAGCGCCAGCACTGAGTATTGGCCCAGGAAGGCGCCAGGCGGGCGGCCTCCATAATGTATCTAATCTCCTGTTCGGGTACAGGGTCGGGCTTATACCTCCTGATGCTCCTCCTCTTCCTGATAACATCCATGAATTCCATATCTTTACCTCCCGATAGCTCAGAAAACTTATTGCTTAGTGCGGGATATGGGTTTATCTGTCATATCAGTTACCATTAGATAGGTGGTGAGGCTACGTTGTATACTCGCTGTTTATGGCGACGTATTCTTCGGACAGGTCGCAGCCCCAGGCGGTGGCGGAGGCGCTGCCCAGATTGAGGCAGACGCGAATGGGCACCCCTGCCCTGTCCAGTATGGACTTCGCCTTTTTTTTGTCCAGGGGTAAGGGTTGTCCTGCTTTCATCATACAGAGGTTGTCGAGGTAGAGGTCTACCCTGGTCTCCTGCATCTCTATGCCGCTCCTGCCCAGCGCGGCAATGATGCGTCCCCAGTTGGGGTCGGAGCCGTGCACCGCCGATTTGACCAGCGATGAGCCTGCTATGGCGCGGGCGCCGCTGCGCGCCTGGGCTAAGGTCAGAGCGCCTTCCACAGTGACCTGGATGAGCTTGGTGGCGCCCTCGCCGTCCCTGGCGATGGACTTCGCCAGATAGAGGCAGACCTCGCGAAGCGCCTGTTCGAACCTTTCGGCTCCGGGGCTTCCGCTATTAATTAGCTTGTTTTTGGCGAGACCGTTAGCCAGGATGATAGCCGAGTCGTTGGTGCTGGTATCTCCATCCACGGTTATCATGTTGAACGAGGCGTCCACCGCATTTTTGAGCGCTTTTTTGAGAAAAACAGGAGAGATTGCGGCATCGGTGGTCAAAAAGCAGAGCAAAGTCGCCATGTTGGGGTGAATCATACCCGCCCCTTTGGCGATGCCGCCGATGGTTATCTGTTCACCATTCCCCAGTTTGACATGCACCGCTATCTCTTTGGGGAAGGTATCTGTGGTCATTATAGCTTTAGCCAGAGTATGCCCGCCGTCCGGCGACAGCTTCACTTTTTTGATACCGTCGCGCACCTGCTTAATGGGCAGTTGTTTGCCGATAACGCCGGTGCTGGCGACAAGAACGAGTTGCGGGGACAGCCCCAGCTTTTTTGCAGCTTGAACGGCTGTTTGCTCGGCGTGTTTCATGCCTTGCTCGCCGGTGCAGGCATTGGCGCAGCCGCTGTTTATCACTATAGCCTGAGCATTGTTGCCTTTAAGGTTCCTCTGGCAGAGGAGCACAGGCGCAGCCTTAACTTTGTTGGCGGTGAAGACACCGGCGGCGATGCAGGGCGCCTCTGAATACAATATGCCCAGGTCCAGCGGCTCGTCGCCGAGCTTTTTCAGTCCGATGTATGTAGCACCTGCCAGAAATCCCTTGGGGGAGGTTATAGTGCCTTCCGGGGCAACTTTGATACTCATATTTGAAACTATATCACACGGACTGTACTCAAAGCAAACTAAAGTACGAGGGATAAAAGTACGTGCGTAATATTGTGATTCCTTCTCTTTCAAGAGAAAATTTGAGCGACGCTTTTGCTGGGAGGAGGGATTATGAGTCGCCTCTTAAAGCTGATACGAAAGATGAAAGCCCTTCAAGACAGACTTATGTCAAGGAGGGAGAGGGGTTCCGGTGGTCATGCTTATGTGATTGCGAGGGCCCACGCCACAGGTATAGATTGGTACTTTGCCGACAACATTGCTGAAAAAAGACTGAAGAAGAGCCGGTAAGTCTAAGGGTTAACCTGTACTAGTTTACGCTAAACCCCTTCGTGTTTAGGATTCTTATGCCCGGTGGCTCCTTCCTCTCATCGCTATTCTCTCGCGAACTAAAGTTTAATGCAAAAAGTACCTCTGTAGGATTGTAGCCTACATAGCATCGGCGGCACAATAAGACAAAGATGAAGGAGGTGCTGCGATGGGTGCGGAGATAGCCTGGGCAGTTGAAGAGAGAGGGGAAGAATCGACTTTGAAGCGTGCTGAAATCTCTGTGAGGAAGATGCTGAGGAAATATGTATATATTCTTCCCTCCGGCCGAAGGATGATAGTTGTAATGGACGATGAGGCCGAGTTGGCGCCTGTGGCGGCTTGAGCGCTTCCCGAGCGCAGCCCATAGTTTTTTTCGAGGAAAAAGTGGGACCGTGGCGACTGGCAGAGAGTCGTCACGGTCTTTTGTTTATTGAGACCTGCTCTCTGCCCCCGATTGACATTCCTGCAGCGAAATGCCACAATTTTTTATACAATTCGGGAAAGGAACGCCTCAGATAGCCTACAAAATCATTACCGGGAAGTGCACGACTGTGCCCTGGCACTGCGGGGACTGCAGGCCGGGCTGCCCCAATAAGGCCATCAGCACTGCTCATGCTATCGACCCCGGCAGGTGCACCGAATGCGTCGGTGCCTACGACAAGCCTCAATGCGCGCAGGTGTGTCCTGCCGGTGCCTGCGTGCCCGACCCTGCTCATCGTGAGACCAGGGCGCAATTGCTGAGAAAGTGGCGCAAGCTGCACCCGGGCGAGAAACCGGCGCCGGGAACGTATTAGAGCTGGATTTATTGAGATATGAGGGTCGAAGAGCTTAAAAACTACGGCAAGGGTTTGCTGGACCTTGTTCCCGATACCGAGGGACTCAGGCGCGAAGAACAGATAAATAAGACGGTGCGAGAGGAGTTGCAGAAGAA